>JALTLP010000080.1 GCA_027001895.1 Chromatiales bacterium
GAACAACTTATTATTCGCGGTGTAGGCTGGGTACGAAGTGGAGAAGATGGCTTGCGTGATATTGGTAACATCCCGTTGAAACAGGTAGATGGTGTTGCGGTTAAAGTCAGTCATGTCGCAAAGGTGAAGTTTGGTGCTGAAATTCGTCAGGGTGCAGTTACCATGACCATGCGTGATAAACAGGGAAAGGCTAAACCACTTGGTGAAGTGGTAGTCGGGATTGTTATGAAACGAATGGGTGCCAATACCAAAGCAGCGATTGATGATATAAAAACCCGCTTACCCATTATTCAGCAGGCTCTGCCAGACGGCGTTATTATTGACCCCTTCTATGATCAATCCGACCTGGTTGATCAGGCTGTTAACACTGTTAGCAAGGCTTTGCTTGAAGCCTTTGTATTAATCATTATTGTGCTGGTGCTATTCCTGATGAATATAAGGGCGACATTACTTGTTGTGTTGTCGATTCCTATATCAATAGGTCTGGCACTGATGGCGATGGCGTACTGGGGAATATCAGCAAACCTGATGTCGCTGGGTGGCCTGGCCATAGCAATCGGCATGATGGTCGATGGCTCGGTGGTTATGATGGAACATATCTTTAGCCATTTAAGCCATCCCGACGCACAGCATAAAGAGCATCAAAAACAGGCTGAAAATGATGAACATCCTTATGATTCAGCCCACGATAGTAGCGGTATGGCATTACGCATACAGGAATCGGCCAAGGAAGTTGGTCGGCCAGTATTTTTCGCTGTACTGATTATTAGTATTGTATTTGCACCGTTGTTTTCACTGGAAGGTGTCGAAGGCAAGCTGTTTCAGCCGATGGCCATTTCTATCGTATTAGCCATGTTTGCATCACTATTGGTTGCATTAATGGTTATCCCTGCACTGGCAACTTACGTGTTTAAAAAAGGTGTTGTAGAAAAAGAGAGTCCAATACTACGTCCGATAGACAAGCAATACCGTTTACGTTTAACCCAGGCTTTACAAAAAAAGGCATTGGTTGTTAAAGCGGCTGTCGGTTTGTTTATTGCCTCATTGGTACTGGTTCCTTTTCTGGGAACAGAGTTTGTCCCGGAACTGGAAGAAGGCACTATTAACGTCCGGGTAACATTGGCACCCTCTTCCAGCCTGGGTACTTCGCTTGAAGTGGCAAAAAAGCTTGAGCTTGAACTATTGAGCTTTCCGGAAGTTTTATATGCATCAAGCCGTGTTGGTCGGGCCGAAGTTGGTGGTGATCCTGAACCGGTTTCCAATGTTGAAATATTTATAGGCTTAAAGCCGGTAAGTGAATGGGAAACGGCACATGACAGAAAGTCGTTGCAGAAAATAATGGAAAAGAAAATGTCCATTATGCCTGGCTTGTTATTCAGTTTTTCTCAACCGATTGCAACACGTGTAGATGAATTACTATCCGGTGTTAAAGCACAACTGGCGATTAAACTCTTTGGAGCCGATTTAAATGTTCTGGTTGAAAAAGGCAAGGAGATTGAATCACTGGTTAAAAGCATAGAAGGTACACGAGGTGTTGCACTTGAACAAACCGAAGGTGAAGCACAACTGGTTGTTCGACCAGATCGTGATAAGTTGGCACGTTACGGGATACCTGTTGATCAGGTCATGAGCCTGGTTAGCGATGCTATTGGTGGTCAGGAAGCCGGTCAGGTTATTCGTGGTAATGAGCGGTATAATATATACGTCCGCCTCGAACAGCAATATCGTAATAGTATAGAAGCCATTCGTAACCTGATTTTACAATCTGAAGACGGTGCCTGGGTTCGTGTTGGCGATATTGCAAAGGTTGCAATAGAATCAGGCCCTCCTCAAATTCGCCGTGATGATGTTCAACGCCGGGTTGTAATACAAACGAATGTAGAAGGACGTGATATGGGTGGACTGGTTGCAGAAATTAGCCAGCGAATTGACAGCGACATTAATTTACCGCCCGGGTATTCTGTAGTTTATGGTGGTCAGTTTGAAAACCAGCAACGTGCACAGGCAAAGTTAATGGTTGTTGTGCCATTGTCACTAGGTTTAATATTCTTGTTATTGTATTTTGCTTTTAATTCAGTTGGTCAGGCGCTGTTAATAATGTTAAACGTACCATTGGCACTAATAGGTGGTATTGCTGCGTTGTTCTTCTCAGGTCAGTACCTTTCGGTGCCGGGCTCTATCGGCTTTATTGCTCTGTTTGGTGTTGCTGTATTAAATGGTGTTGTTATGGTTAACGCAATTAACCAGCGATATGAGGGGGGTACGTCGATATATGATTCTATTTTTGATGGTGCGCTCTCACGCTTGCGTCCGGTATTAATGACAGCCTTTATTGCAGCACTTGGTTTAATACCGATGCTACTGGCTACAGGTGTGGGTTCTGAAGTACAACGACCATTGGCAACTGTCGTAGTTGGCGGTTTATTTTCATCCACCCTGTTAACCTTGTTTGTTATTCCTGTATTATACGAGACATTCTCACGTAAAAAATACACCGAGGAGTAACAACTAACACAGTGGAGCACCACAATCACAACCACGCAGAAGAATTAGGTGATCGCAGGCTAATAGTCGCAATTATCTTTAATATGCTTCTTACACTGGCACAGGTTATCGGTGGCATCGTCTCCGGTAGCCTGTCATTGATTGCTGATGCTCTGCATAATTTCAGTGACGCGGCTTCCCTGCTTATTGCCTGGGTGGCGAGAAAAATCGGCCGGCAACCGGCCGACCATTTCCGAACCTTTGGTTATAAACGTGCAGAAGTGATTGCTACGCTGATTAATCTGGTTTCTCTGGTTATTATTGGCATATATCTTATCTATGAAGCTATCTGGCGGATATTTGAACCCCAGATTATTGAAGGCTGGACAGTTGTCATTGTTGCCGGTATTGCTCTTGTAATTGATGTTGCAACCGCTGTTCTAACCTTTACCATGTCAAAAGACAGTATGAATATAAAAGCAGCATTCCTGCATAATGTTTCTGATGCACTGGCATCAGTTGGGGTTGTGATTGCCGGTACTCTAATCCTGCTTTATCAGTGGTACTGGAGTGATACCTTGTTAACTTTAATAATAGCGGCTTATGTGCTATATCAGGCAGCTACCCTGCTGCCACAGACAATCCATATTCTGATGCAAGGCACACCGGCTGGAATTTCTATTGATAAAGTTATTGACGAAATGCAAACCGTAAGTAATGTTATCAGTATTCATCACGTGCATATCTGGCAGCTCGATGAGCATAAAAATGCCCTTGAAGCGCATATTGTTATCAACGACTACAATAATATTGATAAAATTAAAGGTGAACTAAAAGGATTACTACAAAAGTCTTTTTTAATTGGCCATTCAACACTTGAATTTGAAATTAAAGATTGTGGGAACTAATTTATGAGTGACTGTGGTTGCGAGGTAGAAATTAAAGATAAATCACAACGCAGTGTTTTATACTGGTTATTGGGTATAAACGCCACTATGTTTGTTGTTGAAATAACACTTGGCTGGTATGCCGAGTCAACCGCGTTGATTGCTGATTCTCTAGATATGTTCGCAGATGCCGTTGTCTACGGTATTGGTTTATATGTTGTTGGCAAAGCTATCCATTCAAAAGTAAAGGCAGCATTAGTCAGCGGCTATTTTCAGGGGCTACTAGGGTTACTTATTGTTGTTGATATTAGCCGTCGTCTTATTGTGGGCAGTGAGCCACTCTCAAACTTTATGATGATGATTGGTATTCTTGCACTTGTAGCAAACATGATATGCCTGGTATTGATACATAAACATAAAGATGGTGAAGTACATATGCGTGCAAGCTGGATATTTTCGGCTAATGACGTTATTGCAAACCTTGGCGTCATTATTAGTGGAGCACTGGTCTGGTGGCTGGATAATCGCTGGCCGGATATTATTATTGGCGTTGTTATTGCACTTGTCATTCTGCGTGGCTCAGTGATAATTGTGAGAGATGCCAGAAGTGAATTAAAACAGGAGGCTGGTTAGTCCTGTTTATCACTACTAATATCATCAATAATCGGACAGCCATCTTCACTACCACGGCAAAGATTAAGCAGTAATCTCAACTCGTTTTGTAAAGTCGTTAATTCCTCTACCTGCTTTTCTATATCAGCCAGTTTGTCTGCGGTTAGTTTTCGTATATTGTCTTTTGCGTGTTGTGGATCTTCGCGCATGGTGAGCAGGTTTTTAATTTCATCCAGGCTAAAGTTCATGCGTTGTGCACGTTTAATAAATTTTAAACGTGAAATATCCTTGTCATCGTATTGCCTGATACCGGATGATGTACGTGATATATTAGGTAATAAACCTATTTTTTCATAATAACGCAAAGTATCGGCAGTAACTCCGTACTCCCTGGTTACATCCCCTATTTTATAGACAGACATGCTTACTCCCATTCCATTTCCATATACACGTGCAAGGCATTACGGCCAAGCAGCATATCGTAACCAATAAGTCGCTCATAAGGTGATAAAGGGTATTCTTTTAGACTACTAACATTTTCGATTTGCCCACCCTTTTTAATAAATTCTTTAACAGACGAACGCAACAGGCTTAAAAAATCATAGGTATCGGCCACGGCTTTTTTTATGTTTGTTGCATGGCCATGCCCAGGAACAACATGCTCAGGGTTTAGTGCTTTTATCGATTCAAATGCTTTTAACCATGATCGGGTATCTGAATCCTGCGATACGGCTAACATTCTTTCGGTCGATATAATGTCACCACTAAATACAGTTTTTTGCTGAGGCAACCAGACATAAAAGTCACCCGACATATAAGCAGGACCGGTGTATTTTAAAATAAATTTAACCCCACCAAATTCTATCTGTTTATCAGTATCAAAGGTTTCGTCTGCATATACATCCTTTGTCCCTGCTGAAAACTTTGGAAAAATAAATTCATCAAGACGACTAAGTAGATTTTCAGCACGCTCATGTTGATCTTTAAATGCTGCCGTGCTGGTTATTATTTTTGCACCTTTCGCTTTAAAATAACTGTTACCTAACCAGCGTAAATCTTCACTGCCGGTATTAATAACTAGTTTTACCGGTTTATCCGTAATTTGTGATATTTTACGCTGTATTTCCTTTGCTGCCAGATAACTTGCACCAGGATCAATCAACACCACACCCGAGTTGGTAATCACAACACCAAAAGTTGCATTGGTTCCGAAGTTCCATTTAGACATTGGCCCTCGCTGGCCTATCAGAGCGTAAATATTATCAGTAACTTTCTGAATTTCAATCCGCTCGCTTGGTCTTGCCGCAGCATAGTTAAAGGTAATAAGTGTTAATAAAATTATTATATATTGCATTGACGATACCTTCTAATATTCAATAATAAAAAAATATTCATTTAATAAGTATAAGCCGGTTAATACCAGGGTAATTCCTGCAATAACCTCAAAAGTTTTCTGGTACTTTGATAATATTTGTAAGGACTCCAGCCAGCCCATACTCCATGCACCAAGTATAATTGGAATACTGCGCCCCAAAGCAAAAGCAAGCAACAAGGCAAAGCCAAACATTGGTGAGCCGATGCTGGCGCTGGCCGTAAGTGCAACTAATAATGCCGGGGTACAAAATGGGCAAACGGCGACAGAAAAAGGAATACCTAACAAAAATGCACCCCATATACCTGTTACCTTACGCCCTTTAACACCGAACCAACGCATACGTATATTAATCAAGCCTGACCACATTAGACCCATAATAATCAGAACAGGGCCAAGTAATAATCCCCACTCTCGTCCCATTGCAGATTTAACCCATTCACCGCCTAATGCTGCGGCAACACCAAGGAACACATGTGTGACTAACATACCTGCAACAAAGGCACTGCCCATTAAAACGGCACGGCGTTCTTCGTGTGCTTTCGTTACATAAGCCAGCATAACCGGTACCGATGCAAACGAAACCGGGTTAAAACTGAAAATAAACCCGGCTAAAAAGCCAATGCCAATTCCGGCCCAGCTAGCTTGAACCAGTACAGTTTTAAAAGTTTGTACATTAATATCCAGCGATGGAATCAGTAAAAAAATTGCAGTCGTTAATAATAAGACAGCCGTTAAATAGGGGCTTCCTTTTGCCGCATGGTTTAACAGATCTAACCCCTGCTCGGTTAATCCTTTATAGGAAGTAATCACCATGGGCAAAGTAAAGAATGTTGCAAATAAAAAACCGGCAATGAATGCATAGCTTATAGAGTCTGTTGTTATAGCCATGCCGATAACAACCAGTACCAGCGGTAAGGTACAGGCCGGTAAGCTTAGACCCAGCTGTATAGCAAACGGTAGTTTCTTACCACCCGGTATAAGTCTGAAAAATTCCAGGTGTGGAACCGGGATATAAACAAACCTGGAAACAATATAAACAACAGAGATAATCGCCAGAATAATACTGGGTTGCATTGGCCCCCATTGCGGTATATCTGTAATGAAAACAGCAACGACAAGAATGGTTGTTAGTAGAAAAATGCGACTTAACCAGACTGAAAATAAACTATGGCAGCATGAACGCACTGCCTTATCATCGTGTACTCTTTTGGAAAACAAGGTATGGGTTGCAATGGTACAAGGTTCAAAAAAGGCAAGTAAACCTAAAACAGTTGCAGTTGCCAGTAATAAAGTAATCATATTATTTACCCTGCAACCGTTTTACTAATTCTGCACGAAGATTTTTTGCAGACGGCAGGCTTGTAAAAACAAGCTCGCCATCAATTGCAATTGAAGGTGTGGACATTACTCCCAGTGAAACGGCGTGGTCGAGTTCATCAAGTATATTAACTTCTCGCCAGTCAATTTTAGAACCCCCTATTTCTTCAACCAGTTCGCGCAGCACGTCTTTTGCGTGGCCGCATTTGCCACAACCGGGTGACGAAAAAACTTCTACTTGAATACTCATATTCTTTTGCCTCGATTTATTTAACTATACTATAAAGGCTGGAGTTGGCTCTAGAT
>JALTLP010000081.1 GCA_027001895.1 Chromatiales bacterium
AAGTCATGCTTGCTAAACTTCACCGCATTGATTTCTTCACCCATTATTATTATCCTTCGTGGCTTGTTAACAGCTTAGACGCTTAGCCATTGAAATTAAATGAATTTATCGCAAAATATTGCCTGGCAGGGCGGTAAACAGCTGTTTTATTGAGACAGATCTAAATCGGGGTATTATTTACGTAGAAACATCACCAGAAATCGACCAATATGGCAAAACTACTATATAATAGTATAATTATTATTAACTTTACAAAAAACAGATAAAAATCATGAACTTAAATTTTCTCGACTTTGAACAGCCTATTGCCGAACTGGAAGCCAAAATTGAAGAGCTTCGTTATGTCGGTTCAGACAACGAAATTAATATCGCTGAAGAAATTACCCGTCTGCAGGGTAAAAGCCGGGAACTGACCGAGTCTATTTTCTCTAATCTAAAAGCTGCACAAATTTCACAGTTATCGCGCCATCCACAGCGGCCTTATTTACTCGACTATATTGAACGCATTTTTACCGACTTTGAAGAACTGCACGGTGACCGCGCATTTAAAGATGACTACGCAATTATTGGTGGTATTGCACGACTCGATAACACCCCGGTTATGATTATTGGCCAACAAAAAGGCCGTGATACGGCTGAAAAAGTTAAACGTAACTTTGGTATGCCTCGCCCGGAAGGTTATCGCAAGGCATTACGTTTAATGAAAATGGCCGAACAGTTTAAGTTACCTGTTTTAACTTTTATCGATACTCCGGGTGCTTATCCGGGTATTGGTGCCGAAGAGCGTAACCAGAGTGAAGCTATTGCGCGTAACCTGCTGGAAATGTCAGAACTTAAAACGCCGATTATCAGCACGGTGATTGGTGAAGGGGGTTCCGGCGGTGCTTTAGCCATTGGTGTAGCAGACAGAATTTTAATGTTGCAGTACAGTACTTACTCCGTTATTTCGCCGGAAGGCTGCGCAACCATTTTATGGAAGAGTGCAGACAAAGCCAGTGAAGCAGCCGAAGCGATGGGCTTAACGGCGGAACGTTTAAAAGAACTCGACCTGATTGACGGTATTGTGGACGAACCGCTTGGTGGCGCGCATCGAGACCATGATGTTGTCGCACAAAACTTAAAACACACGCTGGTTGAACAACTGGCGTATTTAAAAACGGTCCCGCTTGATAAGTTACTCGAAGATCGCTACCAGCACTTGATGGCGATTGGTAATTTTGAAGAACAAACACATTAATGCTATCAGTTGAAAATTTCCAGCAGGATTTTTTTAAAAACTTACCGCAACAATCGCAAGTAACCAACCCCGACCGCCACTATCTGCTTGCCTATAGTGGCGGTTGTGATTCAAGGGTATTGCTCCAGTTATTATTCGACTTAAAACAAGCTGGCAAAATTAAAAACCTGCAAGCCCTTCATATTAATCACCAGTTACATCAGGACTCCAACCAATGGGCAGAACATTGTGTAAAGCAATGTGAACGGCTAAATATTCCCTGTGAAGTCGTAAAAGTGACGGTTAATACTTCTGCTGGTCAGGGAATAGAAGCTGCGGCAAGAACAGCCCGTTACCAGGCCATTGCCGAAAGGGTAACAGAAAATACTACTGTACTTACTGCACAACATGCAGACGATCAGGTCGAAACATTTTTATTACAAAGCCTGCGTGGTAGTGGCGTAAAAGGTTTGGCTGCAATGCCGGTTATTAAACGTTTTGAAAATGGTTATTTATACCGGCCATTATTATCTGTAACACAGGGAGATATTCAGTCCTATGCAAAGGCACATAACTTAAACTGGGTAGAAGATCCATCGAATGAACACACCCATATTGACCGTAACTTTTTACGGCATAATGTTGTGCCTTTATTAAAACAACGTTGGCCTGCCAGTCATAAAACATTTGCTAGAGTGGTACAACACCAGGCCGAAGCCGCACAGTTAGTTGATGAACTGGCACAAATTGACTGGCTTACCTTGCAACTAGAAAACAATACGCTGTCGCTTAACAAGCTTAAATTGTTATCGTATGTTCGGCAAAAAAATGTATTGCGTTATTGGTTGCATAACATTCAGGGTTTAAGCTTGCCGGATAATGTGCATTTATCAAGAATACTTCAGGAACTTGTTCCGGCTGCAGACGATGCCCAGCCCGAAGTCCGTTGGGGCGATGTTATTGTGCGGCGCTTTAATGGTATGTTATATGCCGATAGTATGCAAAACAATTTTATAACAACCCGTTTTAGCTGGTCGGCAGATAAAACCTTTGCTTTAAGCCACACTGTAAACGGCAGTCAAAAAAAACTGCAGCTGTTAACCCGGCAAGTAACCGGGCAGGGTTTAAGTAAACAAAAACTGGATAATAATACGGTGACAGTTCGCTTTCGACAGGGCGGCGAAGTCTGCACACCAGATGGTCGGGGTAACCACCAGCACAAATTAAAAAAACTGTTTCAGGAATGGCAGGTGCCGCCCTGGCAACGTGGGCATGTACCACTGATTTATGTGGGTGATGAACTGGCACAGGTGGTTGGTTACTGTCTGTGCGCACCTTTTGTTGCAGACAAAACAGAACAAGGGTATCTTATCTCACTGGATAGTAATTAATAACGGGACGTTTTTCATGCCCAGGTGGCTTGGTTGGCAATGTATATACAACGATAACTGGTCGGTCGAATTTAAAAACATTGTTCGAAAGCGCCTACCATTTTCAGTTTCGCTTGTTGAAGATACCATGCAGGAAGTTCGCCAGGAACTGGCTATAAGCCTGACGACACTGGATTCTTCGCCTGACTCTGTCAATGCATATCTGCGCACCGCGTTTAGAAATACCCTTGAAGACTATCTGCGTAAAAAACAGGGTTACCCTCGACCTCCACAATGGATAAAACGCCTGGGTGCCAGTTATGAACGTATTTATAAATTACTTTGTCTTGAAAACCGTTCCGTTAATGATATACATGCTTCGATGGCAAGCTTGTATAAACACACCCGTGAGTTTATCGAAAAAGTTATTTCAGAAGTACGAGCCGGTGTCGTGAATTGTGGTAGTTGGCGTGAAACGGTTTCGGGTGACGATGCCTTAAATGAAATAGACTCGTCTGAAAAATCACAATACTCAGCAGAACTCCCGGACGAATGGTTGCAACAATTTAACAGCACGGCATTGTTTAAAATAATTCTGGGTGAGGCGACGAGCTTGCCGGATACATTGCAAAACCAGAGTATAAAGTCACTGTTTGAAAATCTGCAAAAATACCCATTACAGGACGATGAACGTCTGTTGTTACGCATGGTTTTTACCGATGGCTATTCAGTTTCAGCAGCTGCGCGTTTACTGGGTATGGAAGATAAAAAGGCACGTAAGCAATTGAATACCACATTAAATAATTTACGTGATATTTTACAAGCGGCAGGAATTACAGGCGTATAATGAAAATATGTTCGCTGGGTACGTCTATTACAGATACTGGCTATAAAAACTTTTAACGAGTTAAACATAAAATGACAGGTAACGATGACAAAACAGCGGATGATATGACACCGCAGGAGCAGTTGGCTGCCATGCTGGCCTTGTTGGCAGATAATAATCCACCAATGGGAGTCGCTCCTGATTTAAAAGAAATTCAGGACTGGCAGGCTGGTAAGCTCGATGCACAACGTGCCGCAGAAGTTAAAACACATATTGCACGCAACCCTGAGTGCTATAAGATGTGGAGTGAGCTGCAAGCAGCCAGTGATCTTGAGCCGCAATATCAAAAACTGCCATCTGTTATAAATAAACTTTGGCAATGGCTTAAGCAGGTTTGGTCTAACCCGGTATTGCTTGGCAGTGGTGGGATGGTAACGGCGCTACTGGTTATTGTTGTTATCGTGTTCTTTCCACAGGATAAGTCAGTTTGGCAACCCGGCAGCGATCCTATTTATGCTACACCGGAGTTTGACTGGCCTTACCTTGCTATGTCTACCACTCGTGGGGGTGAAATTAATTATCGCTATAAACGTGCATTTCAAACTGGCTTACGTAACGGATTAAAATTGACCACACAGGCTCAGGATGGCTGGAACGTAGCTATTGATGCGTTACCAGAAACGCTGCCATCTTGTGGCAAGTCAAAAAATGTTAAGCAGTGTGAAAAACAGAATAAGTCGCTGCAAAAAATTGGCGTATATGCTGGTGTGCTATATCTTGCCTGTCTTGAAAAACAAAAAATAAGTAATAAAACAACAGAGCAAGCGCAATTTAGTGATAATTTCTGGCAGTCACAGCAGACAGCATGGAATATGTTAACCGATGAACTGCATAAAGCAGAAATAACGGTTTTTGATGCAGAGCTTAACAAGCTAAAAACTGGCGATGCCGGGCAGCAATGTAGTGCAGCCCGTGATTTAATCTACAAGAGTTATTAAAACAGGCCAGTAAAAAATAATGATTAAAGTAAAGCGCAATTCAACAGAGTATTTTGTCATTTTTATTTTACCGCTATGGTTGCTGTTATTTTGCTATGCAATAGCAGAGCCTTTGGCTGAAAATAAAAATATTATAGAAAGCCTGACTGATAATGCGGGAGAGCTTGAGCTTGATCCGGATATTGAAAAGTATTTCTCGCTTGCAATTAATATCGAACTGAAAAACTACCGGGTAAGACGAGAAATTCAGAAAAAGGTTATCCAACCGCTTAAAAAAATAGCTGCCGAGTATGTTAAATACGAAGAATACAAAACGGCAGAAGAAATATATTTACGGCTGATAGATATAACGCAACGTGTGTATGGTGAAGGAAATCGGCATACTGAATATTTTATGTCAAAACTTGCATGGCTTTATTTGCAATCCAGAAACTTTGCCCGGCGTGCGTTGGTGTTGGAAGCTATTTTAAACCTTAAAAAGCAACGAGTGGGTGACAGTCATATGTCGCTTGTTAAGGATATTAAGCAATTAGCCTACACCTACCGTCAAATGGGGGATTATTCAAAGTCAGTTACCACATATAAGGATATTCTTAAAATATATGCAGATAATGAATACAATGAAAAAGATAATTTCAGGCTTTTCTCATCAATACTTTATGATCTGGCATCAGTTTATATAGAGCTGGGGGACTATGCTCAGGCTGAACCTTATTTCCGACGTTCATTGCCACCTTTGGGTGGTTCATTTAAAAATATTAACCAGTTAAACATGGTGCGGCTTAATTCGTACCTGTTTGCTCTGCAATTTACCGGCAAGTATAAAGAAGCAGAAACGCTTTATCTTAAAATGCTGAAAAATCTTAAAGCTACATCTCGGGGGGAGAGCATGTTGTCTGCTATTCCGTTACTTGGGCTGGGTGGGATGTATCATCAACTGGGAGCCTACAGCAAGGCGTTAAAGGCAAAAAAACAAGCATTAAGCTTGCTAACAAAAATGGCGGGGGCAACAAGCGCGGCTACTGCTTTTGCGATGAACAGTCTGGCCGAAACTTATATTGTAACTGGCCAGTATAAAAAAGCACAAAAGCTGTTAAAAGACAGTTTTCTATTATTGAATACTTTCCAGATGAATATTCCGGTTGAACTGCGTGTAGATAAAAACCTGGCGAAAATAAATCTTGGCTTAACCTATCTGGAACTCAAGCAGTTTAAAAAGGCTGAACAGATATACCGGCAAGTGCTTGCCGATAATATAAAAAAATACCCGGCCTATCACCCGATTATTGGCTACACAAAAATTCGTCTTGCCGAGGTGCTGCTTAAGCAAGGCAAATATCAGCCGGCGGCAAATAATGCATTTGATGCATTAACCATAGCCAATACTAAAAGCTCACCTTATATGTTGATACGAAGTTATTCATTGCTGGCAAAAATTCGCTATAAACAAAAGCGAGTTGCAGAGGCTGTGTTTTATGGTAAGCAGGCTGTTAACACCATGCAATCTGTTCGTGGTGCGCTGGTTAATACCGAAAAGTCATTACAAAAAGCATTTATTACAAGCCAACAGGAAAATTATGAAGTGCTTGCTGGCTGGTTAATCGATGCCGGGCGACTTACCGAAGCAGAGCAGGTTCTTGCTATGTTAAAAGAAGACGAATTCTTTAACTTTATTCGTCGTGCCAGCAGCGCCGATCCACGCTTGACTTATTCACTGTTAAACAAACTGGAGCAGGCTCAGTTTAATAAGTTAAAGCTTATAAGCAAGCATAAGATAAAAATTGATAAGCAACTTACTGAGGTTAAACGTATTCCTATCCGTTTTAGAACTGAGCAACATAAGAAGAAATTAAAGTTATTAAAAGCACAGGTTATACAGGTTCAGGCAGAGTTTAAAAAAGTATTGCATGACATTAATATTGCTTTTAGCAATAACAGCAAGCAGGCGGGGCTATCTTTTGTACCTGTAAATGTCAAGAAAAAATCATTCTTTGAAAATGCAGGTAAAAATGTTGCGATTGTTTATTTTATCCAGCTGGATAATAGCTTAAGAATAATTGTACGCACGAGTAAGGGCGAGTTTTCTGAAAAAATGCCGATTTCTCGCCAGCAACTACGCCAGACTGTGTGGACACTTAAGAGGCAAATTAGTCGGCCTGACAAAGATTATCATGCTGTTTCAAAAAAAATATACCAATGGTTGATTTCGCCTGTTGAACAGCGCTTAAAACAACAGGCGATTGATACGTTGCTGGTTTATAAAAAAGGCAGCTTGCGTTATATCCCCCTGTCAGTTTTACATGATGGCAAGCAGTTTCTTGTTGAGAAGTATGCGATAAGTCAGTATTCCGCATCGTTGCGTGCTGTAAAAAATACAAAGTCGGCATGGACGATAGCCGGGCTGGGAGTAAGCAAACAACTGGGTAAGTTTGCCCCGCTGCCTATGGTGCCCTTTGAGCTGGATAATATAATAAAACAAAATCCGCAAG
>JALTLP010000082.1 GCA_027001895.1 Chromatiales bacterium
GCTCGAGACATTGCGCTCACCCATCTGGGATGATTTATTTGAGTTAATGCCTGAAATATCATGAGCCATTTTACTGCTCCAACTACCTTTATAGAGTTACGCATCCATCATAGCGGCTAAATAGCCGAAAACTTTAGCGTATATACACCTGATTTTGGTAAATAATTAATAAAATCACATATTTACCTTAACCAGCCCACTTGAAATAACCGTCGCCTGAAAAACTCGGCGGCTATTATTATTTCGAACCTTGATTCTTTGCCCTAAAGTCCCGTTCATCAGGGCTTTTCCCTTAACCCGAATGCTTAAATTTGCCGTTTCAGCCACAATAAGCACTTCTTCGCCACGGGTCACCAGTTGTTGCGGTTTGAGTGCCGAGGAGGACAGGATTTTACCTGCTCGCATTGGCCGACGGGCAACCATATTACTGATTTGCTGGATATTTGTGAAATATCCACCGTGTATTTTACTGATATCCTGGCGGCTAAACCGTATATCCGATGGCTGGATAAGTGTGCCAGCGGGTACGGCATGTTTCAGGGTTAAAACATTTTTAAACTTTTTAATGTAAACCGAAACCCGAATTGACCAGGGTTTGGGGTTAAGGCAACTGACTTCGACACTGGTTCGGCCAAAATCTTTGGCATAATCTGGAAAGCGGGTATTAAGTGTGGTGTTGCACTTTGTTAGCCTGAGCCGCCTGTCGATATTGCCAATATTAAAATTCTGTTGGGGGTTTGTTTGTAATAAAAAATTTTTCACTGCACTGGCAATCGAGCGATGTGGCTGGTAGGTGCTGATGTTGTTTTTTGCCAGGCCGCTTGAGCTAAGTACTAACAAAGTGTTGCCAAGGTATAAACCCAGTAAAATTTTTAAAATTTTATTTTTCATGCTAGTTCGCCAATAAATTGCTTGCTGGTCGTCGATATTTTGACATCTAAATTTTTGGCATCTCTAAGTTTTTGTTTTTAAAAGCCTTAAAAAAATGCCAGTATCAATAAAAAAACACTCACCCTGTTTCCTGCAATACGTATGCCAGCGAAGACAGTGTCAGGGCAATGATTTGGTCTATAGAAGATATTCAAGTAACCCGATCATCAGCCGATAAGACTGAATAATATATAAACGCAAGGTGACATCATGGCTGGAATTCTTGACGGGGTCGATCAACGAACAAATCTGGTAGGCGAAAACAGGCTGGAACTGCTGCTATTTTCTCTGGGTGGACGTCAGCGGTTTGGTATCAATGTGTTTAAGGTGCAGGAAGTGATTATGTGTCCTGCTCTTACAAAAATAGCAAATTCACACCCGATGGTTATTGGGATGACCAATATGCGTGGTAAAACTATTTCGGTGATGGATCTGGCACTGGCCATTGGCAAAAAGCCGTTAAAGCATTCAGACAATAATTATCTTATCATTACTGAATACAACCGTCAGGTACAGGGTTTTCTTACCAGTGGGGTAGATCGAATTGTTAATATGAACTGGTCAGAAATTAAAGCACCCCCAAAAGGTCTGGGTAAAGATAATTACATGACTGCGGTAACCGAAGTTGATAATGAATTGATTGAAATAATTGATGTAGAAAAAGTACTGGCAGAATTACTGGGTGTGGATTTAAGTGCAATTGATGGTGCAGAAGAAGTTAAAACCAAGGAAGATAAATCAATTCGTGTGCTGGTTGTTGACGATTCATCGGTTGCGCGTAACCAGATTAAACGTACCCTCGATAAACTCGGTATGGAATGTACTATTGGTAAAAACGGCCTGGATGGACTGAATATACTTAAAAATATGGTAAAGGACGGTTCTGATATTGCAGACCATATTGATGTACTGATTTCTGATGTCGAAATGCCGGAGATGGATGGCTATACCCTTACCTCTGAAATCAGGGCAAATGAAGCACTGAAAAAACTCCCCATTTTATTGCATACATCTCTGAGTGGTGTTTTTAACCAGTCAATGGTTGCTAAAGTGGGCGCCGACAAGTTTGTACCCAAGTTTAATGCTGAGGATCTCGCAAGGGAAGTCACTGAAATACTTGAAACGAAAGGTATTGTTTAATTTTTATATAAACGGACGACTTAAAGAAGACCCAAATTGAATCAACATACATTATCAAAGAATGACTACGAAAACTTCCGGGCTTTTCTGGAAAATGCCTGTGGTATCGTGCTGGGTGAAAACAAACACTACCTTGTAACCAGTCGTCTAACTCGCTTGCTCGATGAGTTTAACTATCCATCACTTGGCAATATGATAGACAAGCTTGGTCAGGCAAATAATTCAGCATTAAAAGACAAAATTATAGATGCAATGACCACCAATGAAACCAGCTGGTTTCGTGACAAGTATCCTTTTGAAATGCTGAAGAATGAAATATTTAACGAATTGGCAGCAAAAAAACCACCCAGAATACGTATCTGGTCTGCGGCCAGTTCAAGCGGGCAGGAAGCCTATTCGATAAGTATGACTTTTTCTGAATATCAGATGAAGAACCCGGGTAAGTTTAGCGGCCAGCTTGAAATTGTGGGTACCGATATTTCGCCAACCGTTCTGAAACTGGCACGTGAAGCAAAGTATGATGAACTTAGTCTGTCGCGTGGTTTATCACCTGAACGTTTGCAACGTTTTTTTATCGACCAGGGTGACGGCGGCCAGAAAGTAAAACCGGAGGTTGCCAGCCGATGCCGTTTTACCGAATTAAACCTGCTTAACAATTACAGCCTGCTTGGGAAATTTGACATTATCTTTTGTCGTAATGTTTTAATTTATTTCTCGGCTGATATTAAGAAAGATATTTTAACCCGTATGGCAAAACTGCTAAACAAGGGCGGCTATCTTTTTCTGGGGGGGTCAGAATCCCCTACCGGCTATTGTGACCTGTTTGAAATGGTCAAGCTCAACTCTGGCGTTGTTTACCGTCTTAAATAGTCACTAACAAAACAGCCAGCATTACCAGTCACCTGAATAAACAGCAATTTTTTATCAACGGGTAATAAATTGCCGTTTGAACTCTTCGTTGCCGTTTTTAAATACTCCTAAGTTACTGAATCACAAGTTTAAAAAAAACTGGCATAGCTGTTGCAATGTCTTGTGTAAGTTTTTTAACAAGCTATTTTCAGGAAAAGAATATGAGTATTGGATTCGGTCAAACATTCAACTTGCACGAGCAAGCATTGTATTTGCAGGCACGTCGTACTGAATTACTGTCATCTAACCTGGCAAATTCTGAAACACCACATTACAAGGCGAAAGACTTTGATTTTAAAGCGTCATTACAGGCGGCAGTAAGTAATCCGTTGGGTAATAAACTGTTAAAACAAACAAATTCAAAGCATATTCAGCCTGAAGATTCCGACTACCGTTTTGAAGTCATGTACCGCATGCCATACCAGGCATCGCTGGATGGGAACACAGTCGAAGATCAGGTGGAAATGTCTGCCTTTAACGATAACGCAATTCGCTATATGGCAAGCTTGCGTTTTCTGAATGGCAAAATAAGTACTTTAATGAGCGCGATTCGCGGCGATTAATTAACAGGAAATAATTATGTCACTTTTTAATGTTTTTGGTATATCCGGGTCGGCGTTACAGGCACAAACTTTGCGCCTTAATACAACATCGAGCAACATGGCAAATGCAAATAGCGTGAGCAGCAGTATTGGTTCAACATATCGGGCGCGTCATCCGGTTTTTGCACCGATGGTCAGTGAGTTTGCTGGTGATAAAAAAGCAGTGGGTGTAAAAGTGTTAGGAATTGTTGAAAGCAAACGACCACTACGTTCTGAATACAACCCTGAACATCCACTTGCCGATGAAGAAGGATACATTCATATGCCCAATGTAAACATGATTGAAGAAATGGCAGATATGATTTCAGCGTCACGTTCGTATCAGTCAAATATTGAAGTCATGACCACTGCAAAGAAAATGTTAATGCGTACATTGCAGCTTGGTCAGTAATTTAAAACTAAACCGGGAAACGTGAACAGGAAATAACATGGAACCGATTGACAATAAAATTTCATCCTTTGAAGAAATTGGTTTAACAACAAACCAGCAAAAAAAACCGGCTGAACAAAAAAAACTCGGCCAGGAAGATTTTATGGATCTGATGTTAGCTCAGATGAATCATCAGGATCCTTTCAAGCCAATGGAAAACGGTGAGTTCCTGACACAAATGGCGCAGTTCAGTGCAGTAAGTGGTTTAAAGGATATTAAAAATTCGTTTGAAAGCCTTGCCGATACCATGCAGTCCAATCAGGCATTGCAGGCTGCCGGTATGGTTGGCCGTAAGGTACTGGTACCGGGTAACAGCTTCAGGGTAAGTGAACAGGCAAGTCAGGGCCTGGGTAAGGCTTTTACAATGCAGGCATCAACAGATTTAAAAGTGGCTACCGATGAGCTTGTTATCAATATTAAAAACTCAAAGGGTAATGTTGTCAAAGAGATTAACCTTGGCGCCAGGGAAGCTGGCAAGGTGGACTTTAAGTGGGACGGCAAGATAGAACAACAGGCAGATTTTGCCGAAGACACCGAAGATGCTGTTATGGCACCACCAGGCATCTATACGATAGAAGCTTATGCCAGTATCGAAAATGAAAAAGAAGGCGTTGATACACTCGTCTTCGACATGGTTGACAGCGTTAATGTCGGTCATGCAGGACAGCCAATGACTTTAAACCTCACCAATGCCGGGCAGGTAAAAATGTCGGAAGTATTAAAGATTATGTAATAACTGCTTAAGAATATTTAAACAGTTCCAGTTTATATCATGTAATACATGATGAAGTAGTAACAACAGTAAAGGAGAAAGGTTATGCCATTTCGATCAGCTCTCAGTGGTATTAATGCCGCAGCACAGGATTTACGTGTTATAGGAAATAACGTAGCCAACGCCAGTACAACCGGATTTAAAACCTCACGTGCTGAATTTGCAGATGTTTATGCAGCATCCGATGGTGCAGCATCCAATGCGATTGGTGCCGGTGTTCGCTTATCGGGCGTTAGTCAGCAGTTTGGCCAGGGTAATATCGAATTTACCGATAACAAGCTGGATCTTGCGGTTAATGGTCGGGGCTTTTTTGTGCTGGATACAAACGGTTCACGTTCATACACACGCGCCGGTTCGTTTAAAGTTGACCGTGATGGTTTTGTTGTTAACTCATCGAATGACAAGCTGGTGGTTAACAATGCTGACGAGTCAGGTGAAATATCCGGTGCGGTCGGCCCTTTACGGTTAGACCGTTCCAATATTGTTCCAAAGTCCACTTCACGTATTGATGTTGGTTTAAACCTGGACAGTTCACAAAAACCACCTTCAACTATTCCTTTTAATCCGGATGTGCCTTCATCGTTTACACATTCAACATCGTTAACTGTTTATGATTCACTTGGTGCACCTCATCTGGCAACAATGTATTACGTAAAAGATGCCGAGCCAAATAGCTGGACAACCCATATGTTTGTCGATGGTAAAAATGCCAGGGGGGGGACAGCACCTCCCTATTCGGGTGACAAACTGGTCTTTAATGGAGCAGGTGGTCTCGCATCAATTAATGGCACGCCAGCACCTCCGGGTGAAATTGAATACACGGGTGTCGATACTGGCTCAGGTGCAGACCCGATTGATTTTGTAATCAACCTGCAATCCTCAACACCGACTACGCAGTTTGGTACCAAGTTCTCGGTCAGTGCGTTAACACAAAACGGTTATACCTCGGGTCGCTTAAGCGGTATTGATATTGATGACACTGGTATTGTTCGAGCCCGTTACAGTAATGGCCAGACCCGAACACTGGGGCAGGTTACACTGGCAGACTTTTCAAACCCGCAAGGTTTACGTCAGTTGGGTGATACCAACTGGGCAGAAAGTTTTGCTTCAGGTGTGCCACTGATTGGCACACCGGGCTCAGGCAGCCTGGGTCAGTTACAGTCGGGCGCACTTGAGTCATCCAATGTCGATTTAACCGGGCAACTGGTCAACATGATTAAAGCACAACGTAACTTTCAGGCAAATGCTCAGGTTATTACAACGGCTGATACCGTTACTCAGACAATTATTAATATTCGTTAGGTTATAAAATATTTATCAGGTTAGTGGAGTAAAGTAATGGACAGAATGTTATATGTTGCAATGAGTGGTGCCAAACAGAATATGATGGCACAGGCACTCAATGCAAATAACATGGCAAACATCAGCACCAATGGTTTTAAAGCTGATCTTGCTGCTGCCCGTAGCATGCCATTGTTTGGTAATGGCTTCCCTACCCGGGTTTTTTCAATGACCGAACGTGAAGGAACTGACTTTAATCCCGGTACCATACAGGCAACCGGCCGCGGCCTGGATATTGCTATTAAAGGCCAGGGCTTTATTGCCGTACAGGCTAAAGATGGTAACGAAGCTTATACCCGTGCTGGCGGCCTGCGTGTGTCGGCTAACGGTTTGCTTGAAACAGCTAACGGTCTGGCTGTTATTGGCGAAGGTGGGCCGATAACGGTACCACAAGCCAAGCGGATTGAAATAAGTGCGGATGGTTCAGTGTCTGTAATCAACCAGACCAAAGGTGCCGAAGTCAGTAATGTTGTTGACCGAATCAAACTGGTTAATCCCGATATACAAATTGTACAAAAAGGTAACGATGGTTTGTTTCATCTTGAAAATGGTGAAACAGCACAGGCCGATGCCAGCGTAGAAGTAATTACCGGTTCACTCGAAGGCAGCAATGTAAATGTTGCTTCTGAACTGGTCAATATGATTGAGCTTGCAAGACAGTTTGAGATGCAGGTAAAGATGATGAAAGTTGCAGAACAAAACGACGAACATGCCATGCGACTAATGACAGTCGCTTAAAAACTG
>JALTLP010000083.1 GCA_027001895.1 Chromatiales bacterium
CATCACTTTTTGCAAGCGCACTGTTAATGTCATAAATATAGTTTCTATTCAGATTTATCAGCCGCTCGTTTACCAGCAAGGCTCCTTTAGCATCCACAACACGTAAAGAAAACTGGTATGTCAGTTCATATTCATTAGCGCGTCCGGAAGCATCAACCGATAAAACACGTTTAAAAAACTCGTTATGGCGCACAATAAAATGGACGGTATCCACATCGGAGTTGCTATGAACCTTTGCACCAGATGCTTCAAGTTGCTGTTTAATGGCGATACCCACTTCACTATAGCGCGGCACATTATCAATAACGGCATGTTGGATTGTTGCCGGCAACTCACTGGAACCCCGCAGGTGGAAACCGCACGATGACAACAATGTCGTGATTAAAATAACAAGCAGCGATTTATACAGGTAACTATTCATATAAATTATTTAACCACGATATTAACCAGTCGTTTGGGAACAACAATCACTTTCACAACATTTTTGCCTTCGATAAAGCGCTGTACATTTTGGTCTTCAAAGGCCTGTTTTTCTATAACATCTTTAGAGGCTTCGGTTGCAACCATGATTTTTGCCCGGAGTTTACCGTTAACCTGGACTATCATTTGTATTTCGTCCTGCACCAATGCACTCTTATCATACTGAGGCCAGGGATGATTAATAATATTTTCATCATGTCCCAGTGCCTGCCAGAGTTGGTGGCTTAGGTGCGGAACAATAGGCGACAATACCAGCACCATCATTTCCAGTGCTTCCTGCATGACCGCCAGTCCCTGTTCGCTGTTATCGTCAAACTTGCTAACACTGTTCATAAATTCCATTACTGCGGCAATGGCTGTATTAAACGTATAACGGCGACCAATATCGTCGGTCACCTTGGCGACCATTTTATGTAACTTCATTCGCAGTTCACGTTGCTCGCTGGTTAAGGCATCCAGGTTTATATCTGCTAAGGTTGCAGCATCAAGGTTCTCACAATGTTTAACCACACTGTTCCAGACACGCTTGATAAAACGGTGTGCACCGTCCACCCCGGCATCCGACCATTCCAGTGACTGTTCGGGTGGTGCGGCAAACATCATAAACAGGCGAGCCGTATCCGCACCGTATTTTTCAATTAATGCCTGCGGGTCAACCGTGTTACCTTTTGACTTTGACATTTTACTGCCGTCTTTTAACACCATACCCTGTGTTAAAAGGTTTTCAAACGGTTCATCATGTTTAATTAAGCCAGCATCACGCATTAACTTGTTAAAGAATCGTGCATACAGTAGATGCAAAATAGCATGTTCAATGCCGCCGACATACTGGTCGACCGGCAACCAGTAGTTAGCTCTTTCATCAACCATGGCCGCGTCCGAGTCGGCCGAACAATAACGTGCGTAATACCAGGACGATTCCATAAAGGTATCAAAGGTATCGGTTTCACGTTCAGCCGCAGCACCACATTTCGGGCAGCTTGTTTTATAAAAGCTGGCCATCTTTTTAATCGGTGAACCCACACCTTCAAACTTGACCTCCTCCGGTAGAACAACCGGCAGATCTTTATCTGGCACGGGTACCGCACCACAGTTGTCACAATTTATAATGGGAATCGGCGCGCCCCAGTAACGTTGACGGGATACCCCCCAGTCTCTTAAGCGGTAGGTTGTGCGCGTCTGGCCCTGTTGTCTGGCTTTAAGATAATCTGCAATTTTAGAAAAGGCCTGCTCTGATGTTAAACCATCAAACTCACCGGAGTTAATCAGCACACCTTTTTCAGTAAAGGCTTGCTGGTTTAAATCGATATCGGCCGTTTCACCTGTAATAACCTGCTGAAGCGGTAAGCCATATTTTTGTGCAAACTCAAAATCGCGTTGATCATGTGCCGGTACCGACATAACCGCACCTTCGCCATACCCCATTAACACAAAGTTTGCGATAAACACCGGCACCTGTTTACCTGTAACCGGGTGCACCGCTTTAAAGCCGGTATCGATACCCAGTTTTTCCTGGGTTTCAACCGCTGCTTCTGCGGTACCGGTTGCAATACATTTTTTTATAAAGTCGGCAACATTGCTGTATTTTTTGGCAGCCAAAGTGGCCAGCTCATGTTCGGCAGCAACAGCCAGATAGGTTACACCCATTAAAGTGTCCGGCCGGGTGGTAAATACTTTTATGCTTTTATCCTGCTCATAAATTTTAAAACTGATTTCCACGCCTTCGGAGCGCCCTATCCAGTTTTTTTGCATGGTACGAACCTGCTCAGGCCAGCCTTTTAAAGCATCCAGCTCGGTCAGCAATTCTTCAGCATAGTCGGTAATTTTAAAAAACCATTGTGGAATTTCTTTACGTACCACATCGGTATCACAACGCCAACATTTGCCATCAATGACCTGTTCATTCGCCAGCACGGTCACATCATTCGGGCACCAGTTAACCGCTGCGGTTTTTTTATAAACCAGACCTTTTTCGTATAAACGCGTAAACAGCCATTGTTCCCAGCGATAGTAGTCAGCGTTGCAGGTTGCCAGTTCACGATCCCAGTCATAACCAAAGCCAAGTTGTTTTAACTGCTTACGCATATAGTCAATGTTTTCCCGCGTCCACTTTGCTGGTGGTACATTATTTTTATGTGCGGCGTTTTCGGCCGGTAAACCAAATGCATCCCAACCCATCGGTTGCAATACATTTTTACCCTGCATACGCTGGTAACGGCTAATTACATCGCCAATGGTGTAATTGCGAACATGCCCCATATGTAAACGACCGCTGGGGTATGGAAACATCGACAGGCAATAAAATTTTTCCTTGCCGCTATCTTCTACAGCCTTAAAAACCCTGTTGTTTTCCCAGTACTGTTGAGCCTGTTGCTCGATGAGATGGTGTTGGTATTCAGAATCAATTTTTTTCAACGTCATTATTTTTCTTAACCCGGCATGCTTTGCGTTTAATTATTTGTGGTTCACATAAAAACAGCGGGCAACAGTTTAATACTGTCACCGGCCTTTAGTTAACTTCTGTTTGCTGGCTATTTTACGCATTATCCTGACGGTCGTCAGGACTATTTTTTACTTTATTTGAATAAAATACCGATGCTATCAGCAATAAAAATGCAAAACTGATAACCGGCCCATTTCCCCAGCGTACATAGGGTGTGGCACCGCTACGTGGCTGCACCGAATAGGTCAGCACATAGGGTTCAAATTGCGGTGCCCGCGCAACAATTTTGCCCCGATGGTCAACAAAAGCAGAAATACCGTTAGTGGTTGCACGGATAAGCATACGGCCGGTTTCGAGTGTGCGCATTTGTGCAATTTGCAGGTGTTGATGCGGCGCTAACGAATCACCATACCAGGCATTGTTACTACCATTGAGTAACAGAGTTGCCTTTGGCAACTGGCGTATTAATTCTTCACCAAAAGAGTCTTCGTAACAAATAGAGGTTGCCAATGGTTCACCACGCAGGGTTAACAGTGGCTGATCTGCCTGACCTGCACTAAAGCTGGACATTGGCAGGTCAAAAAACTTTACCATACCCCTTATTAAACCTGCCAGGGGTACGTATTCGCCAAAGGGAACCAGATGAACTTTATGAAACACGCCTGAATAATTATCTGTATTTTTATCACTTGCAGAAAAACCCATCATGCTTGAATAATAGTGCTGCCTGTCTTTATCCATAAACGGAATACCAACAATTAAATCGGTATCGGTTTGTTTTGCTTTTTTTGCCAGTGGTAACAGATAATCCCTGTCAATCTGGTGGTAAAAAACAGTCATAGCATTTTCTGGCCAGACGACTGCATCACTATCAAGATGTTGTAAGGTCATATTGGCATAGGTGTCCATACGCAAACGTATCTTGTCTGCATCCCACTTGGTAATTTGTTCGGCGTTACCCTGAACCACACTGACCTTAATTAATTTATCTTTTGGTTGGGTCCATTCGATAAAAGATAAGCCGTAACCCGTGACCATCACGGCAGCAATTGCTGACAAAAGATAATAGCGCAATTTTTTTTCAGACTGGTAAAAAGCATATAAAAACCAGCCCGTAATAAAAACAACCAGTAAAGATATTCCGTACACTCCCAATAGCGGTGCATAACCGGAAAAAACTGTTTCAGGAAAAGCATAACCCAGGTGCAACCACGGCATGCCGGTAAGAAACCAGCCCCGCAACCATTCAAACAACACCCATAACAATGGAAAAACAAATAAAAGCTGGATAGCCGGGCTAAGTTTATATTTTTGAATTAATCGGGCGCCCAGCCAGCCTTGTACAGCAATAAACATTGCCAGATAAGCTGCAAATAGTGTGGTCATTATCACCGCTGCCCATGCCGGTGTAGCACCATAAACATGTATTGCGATATAAACCCAGGACAAACCAAAAACAAAAAAACCAAAACCAAATGCAAAACCGGTTCGGAAACTTTCACGCGGAGATTTATTTAACCACAGTACAAAAAGAACAAGCGGTGATAAAAACGAAAAAACGTATGCATAAACAGGTGCAAACGAAAGCGGTAAACATAGACCGGCAACCAGGGCAATAAGCCGATGTTTTAATGGCGATAACCGGTTTATACGATTAACAAAACTGACGACTTCCATATTTAAAAAACTTTGAGCCGGTTATTCGACTGAACCGGGTGATTCAACTTCGTTTTCATGCTGCACCGTATTTTCTGATGTTACAGAAACATCCTCTCTTACAACCTCAAGCAGGTGGATTCGTCGGCTACTGGCTCTTAAAATTTTAAACTGAAATCCGTGCTGGTTAACCACTTCACCCCGTTTAGGCATATGCCCCAGTGCATTAATAACAATGCCTCCTATGGTGTCTACTTCTTCGCTGGAAATCTTGCAACCAAAATGCTCATTAAATTCTTCGATTGGTGTAATTGCTTTTACTATGCTGGTTCCATCGTCATGTTCAAGAATAGAGGCATCATCATCAATATCATGTTCGTCTTCAATTTCACCAACAATTTGTTCAAGTACATCTTCAATAGTAACCAGCCCTGCAATGCCACCGTATTCATCAACAACAATTGCCATATGGTTTCGATTGGCCCTGAACTCGTCGAGTAACACGTTCAAACGCTTACTTTCCGGTACAAATACAGCCGGGCGCAGTATTTCACGCATGTTGAAACTGGTTTTTTCATCCTTGTTGATTTGTGTCAACAAGTCCTTGGCTAACAGAATGCCGACGACTTCATCCTTGGTTTCACCGATAACAGGAAAACGTGAGTGAGCTGATTCAATTACGGTAGGCAGTATGGATTTTAAATCCGAGTCGCGTTCAACCACCACAATTTGCGAACGTGGGATCATAATATCGCGAACCTGCATTTCTGCAACCTGCATTACGCCTTCAAGCATGGTCAGGGAATATTGATCCAGCAGGTTATTATTTTTTGCCTCTTCGAGAACTTCCAGAAGTTGATCCTGGGTTTTAATTTCGTTCTGGAAAAACTGGGTAACACGTTCAAACCAGCTGGGCTGGGTCGATTCAGCCTGCTCGTCGTTCGCGGCATTATTCAATATATCATTCATTTATTAATTCCATATACGGGTTTGGGTAACCAAGATTTAAAAGAATATCTTTTTCAACTGATTCCATTATATCTGCATCCTTGTTGTCTATATGGTCATAACCAAGCAGGTGTAACAGGCCGTGAATAATCATATGCGCCCAGTGTTGTTCACAGGTTTTATGTTGCTGCTGCGCTTCGTGTTCCACGACCGGTGCGCATATTACAATGTCACCTAAAATATTAACATGCTGCTGTTCCTTGAATAGATCCGGGATTTCAAACGGGAATGAAAGCACGTTGGTGGGTCTGTTCTTATGACGATATTGCTTATTCAGATTCTGGCTGTCGGTTTTATCCACAATGCGTAGCAGTAATTCATAATCTGTTTGTTCAAGGCCAGCGTTTTTAACCAGATATTGCAGTGCGGATTCTACCCAGGCTTTTATTTGCTTATCGGATGGCAGAGTTTGATCTGCATAGAAGCATTCCACTTCTACAAATGAAATAGCCTGTTGCGGAGGTTCTGAAGATGTACTGTTGTTATTCATTTTATATTTTAAAAATATATTATTGTTCTTGCTGATCTTCGCTTTGCTGGTATGCGGTCACAATTCGCTGCACAAGGGGATGACGCACAACATCTTTGGGTTTAAAAAAAGTAAAACTGATTTCATCAACTTCACTTAACACGTCGATAACATGTCTTAACCCCGACATTTGACCGCGTGGCAAATCAACCTGGGTAACATCACCAGTTACAATCACTTTTGAACCAAAGCCAATCCGGGTTAAAAACATTTTCATTTGTTCAATCGTGGTATTTTGCGCTTCGTCGAGAATAATAAACGAATCATTCAGTGAACGGCCTCGCATATAGGCAAGCGGTGCCACTTCAATAACATTGCGCTCCATTAATTTTGCAACATGCTCAAACCCCAGCATTTCATACAGCGCATCGTAAAGTGGCCGTAAGTAAGGGTCAATTTTTTGCGCCAGGTCGCCCGGCAAAAATCCAAGTCGTTCACCGCTTTCTACCGCCGGCCGGGTAAGAATAATGCGGTCCACCTGTTCGAGCTGCAAAGCCGCAACCGCGCTGGCAACCGCTAAATAGGTTTTACCGGTGCCCGCCGGGCCTACACCAAAGTTAATATCATGCGACTGAATGCGTGACAGGTATTTTTTCTGGTTCGGCCCTCGCCCTCGAATATTGCCATGCTGGGTCTTGATAGCAACATCATCAATAACCTCTTCCGGCTCTTTAATATAGGATTCAACGCCAGATTGCTGTAATACAAGATTGATCGAAGCCGGG
>JALTLP010000084.1 GCA_027001895.1 Chromatiales bacterium
CTGGATGGTTGACCTGACATACGGTGCACGTGACAAAACAGCAAGTGGTAAGGATCGAGCTGATTTTTTATCTGCAATGGTTAGTTTTAATTTGCCTTTGTTTACTGGCAGCCTGCAGGACAGAAAAGTAGCCGCAAGTAAACTAAAACAACATGCCGCACTGCAAAATATGCAAGATGTGCGCAATAAACTCAGGCAGCAATATTTATCAAGCCATGCCACATGGAAGCAACTTAGCGAACGTAGTGAACGTTATCATAAAGCTTTGCTTGTAAAAGCCAGGCAAAATTCTGAGGCATCACTCACAAGCTACCAGAGCGGCCGGGGATTGTTTACCGATTTAATGAAAGCCGAAATCACTGAATTTAATATGCAATTAAAAGCATTGCGAATTGATGTCAATAAACTCAAGGCGCTTGCAGAACTGAATTATTTATTAGGAGAAGGGTAATGAAACCGTTTGTTAAAATTATAGCGTTAAGCAGTGTTGTTTTTATTCTGGCAGCCTGCAGTGATGACAAGGCAATGGAAAAAGCGACAACGGCAGACACAAAAAAAGAAACCGCCCTGGAACATGCTGCCAAACATATGGATCCAACCTATATATGTCCGATGCACCCGGAGGCATCACAGTCAGATAAACCCGGTACCTGTCCGATTTGCGGGATGGATCTGGTCAAAGTAGAAGCGGATAACGAACAGGCCAGTGCACCCAAAGAAAAGAAAATACTTTACTGGGTCGCGCCAATGGACCCAACATATCGCCGTGACAAACCTGGTAAGTCACCGATGGGTATGGATCTGGTACCGGTTTATGACGAAGGCGGTGACGGCGCAGTCGTAAAAATATCTCCGGCAGTTGAAAACAACATGGGTGTACGAACAACCAAAGTTATTCGTAACAACCTGCCAAAAATGATTGAAACGGTAGGTTATCTGGACTTTGATGAAAGCAAAATATCCATGGTGCACCTGCGTACTAAGGGCTGGATAGAAAAACTTTATATACGTTCGGAAGGTGAACGAGTAAAGAACGGACAATTATTGTTTGAACTGTATTCCCCTGAGCTGGTAACCGCGCAGGAAGAATATTTACAGGCACTGCGCAGCGTAAATAAATATTTAATTTATGCATCAAAAGAACGCTTAAAAGTACTAGGCATGGGTGAAAAGCAACTTACTAAACTTGCTAAAACCCGCAAGGTGGAACAGCGAGTAAAAATTTATGCTACCCAGGATGGTATTGTTAATCAGTTTAATATTAGGGAAGGTATGTTTGTTACCCCGAGCAAGTTAATATTTAGCCTTGCCGATTTATCTTCTATCTGGTTACTTGCAGAAGTTTTTGAACGACAAGCTGATTGGGTTAAGGTGGGGCAAAAAGCAGAAGTCACTTTGTCTTACCTTCCTGACAGGCGCTGGGTAGGCGAAGTTGAATATATTTATCCAAGCCTCGATCCTAAAACGCGAACCTTAAAAGCACGACTGCGTTTTAATAACCCGGATGAATCATTAAAACCGGGTATGTTTGCCCATGTCCGTGTCTATGGTGATGCATCAAAAGATGCATTGATTGTTCCGAGTGAAGCGGTAATTCGTATTGGTGATAAAGCACGGGTTATCGTGGCAGAAGGCAACGGTCGTTATCGCCCATACAATGTCAAGCTCGGTATTGAAACGGCCAACCTTATCGAAATAAAAAGCGGCTTAAGTGAAGGTGATCGGGTTGTAACATCAGCACAATTCCTGATTGACTCTGAAGCCAGCCTGAAAGCCAGCTTAAAACGGATGACCTCTCCAAAAGACACCGCTGCTAAAAAGCCGGAAATGAAAATGGATAAGATGGAATCATCGAAGAGTACTGAACCGATGAAAGCAGTTGATGGGAATAGTATAGATGGGGATAGTATAGATGGGAATATTATGGCCGGGAAAATCATGGGGCAGGGGGTTGTAACTGCAATAAACATGGCGGATAAAAAAATAACCCTGAGCCATCAGCCAATCAAAGCGATAGGCTGGGGTGAAATGACCATGCCGTTTGGCTTAATGGACGAGGTGGATATAACGTCTGTTAAAGTCGGTGATAACGTCACTTTTGAGTTGCTTAAACAGGGCGATGTCTATCTTATAAAAAGCATTCAGGCTAACTAAAGGAGACGACCATGATAGTTAAAGTTATAGACTGGTCGTTACAAAACCGTTTTCTGGTTTTGTTATTAACGGCAATGCTGATTGCATGGGGAATATTTTCTGTTAAAAATATTCCGCTTGATGCCATCCCCGATTTATCCGATGTACAGGTTATTATTAAAACTACTTACCCCGGCCAGGCACCCCGGGTTGTGGAGGAGCAGGTCACCTACCCGCTATCCACTGCAATGTTATCGGTTCCCGGTGCAGTGACGGTGCGGGGCTATTCTTTTTTTAACGACTCGTATGTTTATATTATTTTTAAAGACGGAACAGATCCTTACTGGGCGCGTTCACGGGTGCTTGAATATTTAAGTCAGGTTGCAACTCGTTTGCCGCCTGAAGCCAGACCGGCACTGGGGCCCGATGCAACCGGTGTAGGTTGGGTGTTTGAATATGCACTGGTAGATAAGTCCAACAAGCTGGACTTGTCACAACTGCGCAGCTTGCAGGACTGGTTTTTAAAATACGAATTGCAAACCGTAAATGGTGTGTCCGAAGTAGCAACTATCGGTGGCATGGTTAAGCAATACCAGGTTGTTTTAAATCCGGATCGCTTACGTGCTTACAACATTCCGTTAAGTAAAGTACGTAAGGCTATCAAACGATCCAATCAGGAAGTCGGTGGTTCGGTTGTCGAAATGGCCGAAGCCGAGTATATGATTCGTGCAACTGGCTATATAAGTAAGCTGGATGATTTACGTTTAATTCCACTGGGTGTCAGCAAGCGTGGTACGCCTATACTGTTAAAAGACGTTGCCGATATTCGACTTGGCCCGCAAATGCGGCGAGGTATTGCCGAGCTGGATGGTAAAGGTGAAGTCGTTGGTGGTGTCGTGGTGATGCGTTACGGCGAAAATGCGCTTAAAACCATTGATGCGGTAAAAGAAAAACTAAAAGCCTTGTCCAAAGGTTTACCGGACGGTGTTGAGATTATTCCAACCTATGACCGCTCCAGTTTAATTAATCGGGCAGTCGATAATCTTAATCACAAATTGCTCGAAGAATTTATCGTGGTAGCACTTGTGTGCGCGGTATTTTTATTTCATATGCGTTCAGCGCTGGTGGCTATTTTAAGTTTGCCTATCGGTATCTTTGTCGCCTTTATCGTTATGTATCATCAGGGCATTAACGCCAATATTATGTCACTGGGGGGGATAGCAATAGCCATTGGTGCGATGGTAGATGGTGCCATTGTTATGATAGAAAACGTGCATAAGCATATTGAAAGAGAACCATTAACTGACGAAAATCGCTGGCGAATAATTCGCGAGGCCACGGTAGAAGTTGGCCCGCCGCTATTTTTCTCGTTGCTTATTATTACCTTAAGCTTTTTGCCGGTGTTTACATTAGAAGCGCAGGAAGGTCGCCTGTTTAGTCCGCTGGCTTTTACCAAGTCTTTTGCTATGGCCGCAGCAGCAGGTTTATCGGTTACATTAGTGCCAGTCTTAATGGGTTATTTTATTCGTGGGCATATTAAACCAGAACATGAAAACCCGGTAAATCGCCTGTTAATAAAAGCATACCGTCCTTTTATTAATTTTGTTCTGGAAAAACCAAAACAAATCTTAATGATAGCGTTGCTTCTGGTCATTGCAGGCGCGTGGCCTATTATGCAGGTGGGTTCGGAGTTTATGCCAGACCTTGATGAAGGCGACTTAATGTATATGCCAACAACCTTCCCCGGTGTTTCGGCAGCTAAAGCACGGCAAATCTTGCAGCAAACCGACAAACTGATTAAAACTGTGCCGGAAGTAAAAAGTGTTTTCGGAAAAATTGGTCGAGCCGAAACCGCAACCGATCCGGCTCCGCTTACCATGATAGAAACAACCATTCAGTTCAAACCTAAAAGTGAATGGCGTGAAGGAATGACTATCGAAAAAATAAAACAGGAGTTACAACAAAAAATAAAAATTCCCGGCCTGACTAACGCATGGGTTATGCCGATTAAAACCCGTATTGATATGCTGGCAACCGGCATTAAAACGCCGGTGGGTATTAAAGTTGCCGGGCCAGAACTTAAAGTGTTGCAGGACATTGGCAAACGTATTGAAGATGTTGTTAAGCAGGTACCGGGAACGGTGTCAGCCTTTTCTGAACGGGTTGCCGGTGGTCGTTATGTAACGGTCGATATTAATCGCGTTGCCGCATCACGTTTAGGCTTAAACATTGCCGATGTGCAAGATGTGGTGCGTACGGCAATAGGCGGCATGAACGTTGCGCAAAGTGTAGAAGGGCTGGAACGTTACCCGATCAATATGCGTTATCCGCGCGATGTACGCGACTCACTTGCTAAATTACAACAGTTACCCATTATCACACCGCAAGGTGCGCGTATTCCACTGGTTGAAGTGGCCGATGTGCGTATAGAAAGTGGTGCGGCAATGATTAAAAGTGAAAATGCACGTCCCAATGGCTGGACGTTTGTTGATATCAGCCCGGACAGGGATGTGGGTTCATATGTAGAAGAAGCGCAAAGAGTTGTTGCTGAACAGGTAGAACTGCCGGCGGGTTATTCCATTACCTGGTCAGGGCAATATGAATACATGGTTCGCGCAAAAAAGAAATTGCAAATTGTTGTGCCCTTTACACTGGTTATTATTCTGTTACTGTTGTATCTAAACTTTCGTAACCTTATCGAGGTGTTGATTATTATGGGAACGCTACCCCTGGCTCTGGTGGGAGGCTTCTGGTTAATGTACCTGCTTGACTACAATATGTCAGTTGCAACCTCGGTTGGCTTTATTGCCTTGGCCGGTGTTGCGGTAGAAATTGGTATCGTGATGCTGGTGTATTTAAACCAGGCGTATAAAAATTTACGTCATCGTGCGGAGATAGAACATCGACTCGATATCAACGAATTGCGTGATGCGGTTATAGATGGCGCATTATTACGTGTGCGCCCCATTATGATGACGGTCGCAGCAATTATTGCAGGTTTGTTACCGATTATGCTGGGCTCTGGAACCGGCTCAGAAGTTATGCGCCGTATTGCTGCCCCTATGGTAGGTGGTATGGTAAGCGCAACCTTATTAACGCTGGTTGTTATCCCGGCAATATTCTTCCTGTGGAAACAACGTGAAATCGTAAAACATTAAAACTGATACAGATCAGTTTAGTGGCTAATTGTTGTTGGTTAGTTTGAATCTTTAAATCACATAAGAATCAAACTAGCCAACAATCTTTTAAAATAAAAGGAGATTTGAAATGTTCGATTCTGTTAATGGTTTTTCTGGTCACTGGTTTGGAGGGGGTTTTATGTGGATATTCTGGATTGTACTGGTTGTACTGGTTGTCTGGATAGTGCAGGGCTCGATGGGAAACAACAATTCAGCAAGCGGGGATAGCGCTCTGGAAATTCTTAAAAAACGCTATGCCAAAGGTGAAATTGATAAAGATGAATTTGAGCGCAAGCGTAAAGAACTGGAGTAATGGAAAAAATATTTACAATAATTATTTTTATAGGTATAGCACTGTCTGTGCTGGCTGAATCTTTGTCGGGTAAAAAATTGTATCAGCAGAATTGTATGGTTTGCCATGCGGATGATGGTAGTGGTGCCATGTCTGACTTGTCTGAAAGGAAGAGACTTTTTTCTGTCAGTGAGTCACAACTGGTCGAGCGAATTAAAAAAGGAATACAGGTTAACAGTTCACCCATAAGTATGTCGCCTAAAGGTGGTAATCCAGATCTGGCCGACGGTGAATTATTGAAAATACTAAAATATTTAAAGAACATAGTACAAAGAGTAAATCTCTTATGAAAACAAGGAGAATATTATGAACGAAACAGTTAAAATTTTTTATGCAGTAATTTTAATGACTTTATATGCAGCATGGGCACATTCGGCACCAATCGTATATATTCCATTGGGTACAGCAAACAAGGTAATAGCGGTTGATGCAGCGAATGATACTATAACTGCAACCTATACTGGCGTGGAAAATGCTCATGGACTGGTTGCAACATCAGATGGCGAATACCTGATTGCAGGCAGCTTAAGTGAAACGCCACTAAAGAAAGGTCAGCCAAAAGATACTGCCAACAGTAAATTATTTTTTGTTCACCCGGCACATGGCCATGTAATGTCAACCATTCCGGTATCGGGTTGGACACATCACCAGGCGATTACTCCAGATGATCGTTATGTTATTTCAACCCACGGTTTACGTGGCAGTGTTAGTGTGGTTGACCTGGAAAGCAATAAGGTTGCGCGTACAATAAAAACCGGCCCGGTACCAAACTACACACTTATTACAAAAGATGGTAAACGCGCTTTTGTGAGTAATTCGGGTAATAACACTATTAGTGAAATCGACCTGAAAAACTGGAAAGTAATACGAACACTCGATGCCGGGCCTGCGCCGGAACATATGGTTTTTTCTTCGGACGAGTCGACTATATTTGTGACTAATCCACGTGCAGGTAAAGTTTCGGCTATATCTGTGGCAACTGGTAAAGTAACTAACAGTTATAAAATAGGTAGAGCCGTTCATGGCCTGGATATGGGTGATGATGGTATAACATTGTTTGTCAGCAGCAAAAAAGATAACAAGCTGGTTGCGTTAAATACAAAAACCGGCAAACAAAGTGAACTTAAGCTGTCTCCTGCACCTTA
>JALTLP010000085.1 GCA_027001895.1 Chromatiales bacterium
CGATGTTTTACGTCATCGCATTATTTTAAGCTTTGAAGCCGAAGCAGAAGGCATAACAAAAGACAAATTTATTCATACCTTAATTTCTCGTATCGCTGTACCGTAAAAAAATGCAATCAGACTCCGCAACAGAAATTTCTGATGACATTGTAAATGTTAAACTTGATACCCTTATCAGGTTATATCGACTGGCGAACCAGTTACCGCTTAAATCTAAGCGTATTCATTCGCGCCTGAGTGGTAATTATATTTCTACCTTTAAAGGCCGCGGTATGGAGTTTGATGAGGCACGGCCTTATCAACCTGGTGATGATATTCGCAGTATCGACTGGCGGGTTACCGCACGAACTGGAAAAACCCATACCAAGCTTTACCGCGAAGAACGTGAACGCCCGGTTTTACTCTGGGTAGATTTACGAAAGCCGATGTTTTTTGCCAGCCAGGGTTGTTTTAAGTCTGTATTGGCAGCCAAAGCCGCAGCTTTACTCGCCTGGAGCAGCACCCAGCACAGTGACCGTCTCGGCGGGCTGGTTTTTTCCGAACAGCAGCACACCGAACTGCGACCGCAACGTGGTAAGTCTGCGACCTTGCATTTTTTAAAACAGTTGAGTGAACATTCCGCCTGGCAAGATAATAATACAACCGCCAATATCGAACCACAGCCTGCCGACCAGGCCTTAAATCGCCTGCGCCGCGTGGCCAAACCTGGCAGCCTGATATTTTTAATTTCTGATTTTAGAAATATGAATGGCCAGAGTGAGTCAATCCTTGCACAACTGGCACGTCACAACGACCTGGTAATGATTTTTATCAATGATCCGCTTGAGCAACAACTGCCACCCGCCGGCTATTATAAAATGACTGATGGCGTTAACGAACTGACCATTAATACTTCCAGCAAATCGTTACGCGAACAATACCAGCAACGCTTTACTGCCCACAAACAACACCTGAAAAATTTATGCAAAAAGCTGGGTATTTTTTATATTAACCTGCCAACCAACAAACCCCTGCTTGAATCCTTGCAAAAAGGGCTGGTATTACGCCAGAAACAAAAATAACACTCTGATCACCATGAAGCCACCAGTACAAAATCTTGAAGGACTGCGCGACATTCACTTACCGGAGGCTGTTTCATGGTGGCCACCAGCTATTGGCTGGTGGTTATTACTCACTATTATTATTCTGGCTGTTATTTTTGTACCCAAAATTATCCGGCGTTTAAAACTTGTGCCATTAAATAAAGTGGCTGAAAACAACTTTAACAACCTTTTAAGCACTTACCGGGCTAATAACGATGCCCACTTTTTTATAAGCAACTTGTCTAAACTGCTGCGGCAAATAAGCATGTCTTATTTTGGTCGTGAAACGGTTGCCCCGCTTACCGGTGAACAATGGATAGAAAAATTAAACAGTTTAGTGCGTGGTGATTATTTTAGTTCTGAAATTGCACAACTGCTTATCTATGCACCCTATAAACAAGATATACAACAGGATCTTGAGTTATTAATAAACGCAACACAAAACTGGATAACGCAATTACCTCCAAAGCCATTAAAAAATGCCGGGGAGAAA
>JALTLP010000086.1 GCA_027001895.1 Chromatiales bacterium
CTTCTGCTTTCAAGCCCAACAAGGCTGCGAGGCGATGTAAATCAATTTCATGCCGGGCCTGCAACAAGCGATGGCTGCGTAATATGTCAGCCATTTGTCGCTCGTTTTCATCCAGGCTATCGCCCAATACGCGACTGATATCCGCCATTACCTTGCCACTATGGTCGGTGCGCATAAATGCCGGAAATTTGTTTAATATGCTGGTTGCTCTACCCATGATTAAATTTTCTCTTCCACATTAATGGCGCGTAAAACCGCTTGTTCTTCAGCAGATAGTGAAACCGCCTCATCCAGCTCTTTGATGGTCAAGCCAGCTTGTTCATATTCCACGCTCCAATGTTGGTCGGCGGCTTGCAAGGTAAACAAATCGCTGGGCTGTAATTGATTAATCAAAAGACTGGCATCGATAGTTGCCGGATTTGTGGTGAATAAACTTAACAGTTTTTGTTTTATTTCCAGCTCTGCGGCAGACAGGCTGGCATCGGCTTTTAATCCCAACGCGAAGCGAAAATCAAAAAACACCGGTGCACCGATAAAGTTTACCTGTATGTCGTTCAGCTTATCCAAAAAGACAGCACGCTGCCCATCAGGTACCAGCAAATTGCGTTTGCCTTTTTGGGTTTCTGCATCCGCCTGGAAAATATCCAGCACAATGTCTTCTACGCCGGCAATTTGCATAATTTTCACCACCAGCTGATTAAACACAATAGCGCCACCAATGGCTATGGCATCGACAAATTCATAAACGCCATCGATAATAGCGGTTTTTATTTTCGCTTCTTCCTCGGCGGTTAATCGGGTGTTTTCGGGATAAACCACTACCTGGCATTTTATGGGTAAACGAAAGTCACCATCCATGGTGGACGAGCCTTCAACTTCTGGCACAACGTCTGTCTCGTCCCGCAATGTTTCGTCTGACACCGGAACAACACTATCATCAGCCGTTATTACGGTTTGCAAGTTATGCTCAAAGCGAATGCCTGCTGGTCTACTTTGTAATAATGCACGATCAATATTGCTGGCCAATTCCTTTTCCGGTTCCCGGGCAATAAATAATTTGACTAAACCAGGGTGTTGCTGAAAATCTTCAACCAATTTTATTTCGTTGCTTTTTAAACCGGCTTCAGAAGTAATGGCATTGATAATTGCACCACTGGTTGCCCGCCCTGCTCTTTCCATAACACTTTTTGCGCGCAAGCGTAACTCGTCGTCGGATTCTTTTTCGCCACTAAATACCGTGGGAGAATCATTAACAACTGCGTTAATACCTAAAATGGCTTTGTTAATAATATTAATTGCACCGGCCAGTACGACACCATCGGCACCGGCAACTTCCGCTCGCACGGTTGCTTCCACCGACAGTTGACCTTTGCGCAAGGTGCGTTCTGTGGTGGTAATAAAACTCACCGGCGGATTTAAATTTGTCGATAACTTAGTGTTAGACGGTATGTAAACATCCCCTGGTGCAGCAGAGTCTCGATAAAACCTGACGGTTCCTGTTGCGTAATCACCACCTTTTCGGCTTAAACCTAAAAGCGCCACGACTTGATCCAGTGCATTGCCTCTGGCC
>JALTLP010000087.1 GCA_027001895.1 Chromatiales bacterium
GCTATAGCTACTGTTAAGTGCAAGCTGACCTGCATCATCATAGGTTACAGTTATGCTTGCCTGTCCACTGGCATTAAAACTTAAATCTACTCCGGTGCCAGGTGAGCTGGTGGCAATTGTCGTATTGCTCGTGCCATTATTTAATACAACTTGTTTAGTACCTGTTGCTGGTGAACTGTAGGTGCTCCAGAAGTTAACTGTTTTGGTTGTACTTTGAAAAGTTGGTACACAAGCCTGTGTCGTATTGTCTAAACGCACAGCGCTCACCGTTACATTAGCCGACGTTGCACAACTTGTTAAATTCGGTACATTATAAACAAAGCCAGTGTCGTAATAGGTAATATCACAACTGCTGTTACCGGCACCGGTATTGCTGCACACCACACTATTGCTAGCAGTTGGGCTTGAAGAACTTACTCCTAATGTATAAGTACCTGCGGTTGTTTTACTGAGTTGGAAGGTAGTGCTTCCACCTGTAATGGTTTGTGTATCACCACCCACCCAATCGGTTGGTGTGAGGGTAACACTGACATCACTGGTATAGTTGCTACTGCAACTGGCATCGGCGCAGGCCGTGACGGTGATTGATTCAGGCTCGCAGGTTAATGCTGTACCATCATGTGTTATAAGTAAGTGGTCAAAATTTGATGTAACCGTACACGTCGTTAGCGTGCCATTATCTCCACTGTAAAACGGTGTGCCATCAGAGGCAACCCAGACATCATTAAAATCCTGTGTGCCTTGCCGCTTCTGTGTCCAGCTCGAACCATTGTAATACTGATAATACCCTTTCTTTCCAACAGCGTAAATTTCACCCGTAGAGCTTGAGCCGTAAATTCCTTTCAGGTCTTCAGTTGCAGTCGCAACCTGAGTACACGTCGTGCCATTGTATTTATATACAATACCATTCCCACCCGCCTTACCAGCGAGATAAATATTTCCACTGCCATCGCCCCAAAGATCCTTGAATTCTGCACCAGATACTACACAGGTAGTAAGTTCACTCCAGCTACTACTACTTTTTGTGTATCGAAACAAATTTCCTTTTTTTGTTAAACCGTAAACATAGCTTGTATTTCCCCATGCATCTTCAAAGTCGTCGTTATTGTCTGTACCTGCACTGGTTTTCTGGTTTGTCCAACTGCTGCCATTCCACGAATAAACAGAGCCCTTTTTGCCAAACACATATATTTCTGATGTGCTGTAAGCCCAGACACCCTTTAAATCTTCACCGGTTGGCGCAGTGAGTGTATTCCAGCTACCGGTGGTTTCGACAAGCACTGTACCATTTTTTCCCACAGCGACACTGTTACTACTGTCAATTGCGTAAACATCTTTAAGATCTTCACCTGGGTTACCTGTTACAGTCACTGCTGACCAACTGGTTCCATTATAAGACCACACTTCACCGTTTTTACCAACACCAAGCACATCCGTTTTACTACTGCCCGATATGCCTTTTAAATCTTCACCGGAAGACGTTGTCGTTGTTGTACATGTACTGCCACTTCCCCCTCCCGGAGTATAAGTGCAACTCGATGCATAGCCTTTATCAATAGCATAATAAGCATTACCTGTTGACGAAACCCATACATCATTTATATCTTCACTACCTTCAGAGGCACTAACCCAGCTTGAGCCTGTATAAAAAACGATTTCACCATTTTTACCCACTGCATAAATTTCACCTGTAGTATCTGAGCCAAATATTCCTTTTAAATCATCAGAAGCAGTGACAACCTGTGTACAGCTACTTCCATCGTATTTATAAACCGCACCACCATCAATAGCGATATAAATATTGCCACTACTGTCCCCCCATAATGCGTTTGCGTCGTCACTTATCGCACTGGCGCAAGTTGTTGTTGTCGACCAACTATCGCCACTGCGGTTATAAATATAAAGATTGCCATTTTTACCCAACGCATAAAAATTCGTTGCATTACCCCATGCTGCTTCAAGATCTTCACTGCCAGTATTAGCCGCTGCCGACAAATTTAACCAGGTGGAACCATTATAACGAAGCACAACACCATTCTTTCCTACTGCAAAAACTTCTGATGTACTGTAGGCCCAAACTGCTTTTAAATCCTCAGTCGTTCCACTGGTTGTTCCCGACCAGCTTGATCCATTATAAATTCTAATCGTGCCTTTATCACCGACTGCATAGGCTGTTGTACTATTCAACACAAAAACATCTTCCAGGTCACGCGTAGTACCAGAGCTACTCGAAGACCAACTTGTACCATTATAAGTATATACAACTCCATTTTTGCCAACTGCAATCACATTACTATCAGACGAACCAGAAATACTCTTAAAGTCGTTACTTGCAATACCTATCTGTGAAGTTGTACATGTTTGCGCAGCAATAGCTAGATTAGAAAAACATATCAACATTAATACAAAAATCATTCGCTTCATGGCTTAAACCTCAATCTTAAATGACGCAAACTGTACTCAGGTGAATTGCTGTCGGAGTATTGTCCATTTGAGTCAATAACATAATAGGTATTACCATCTATCGAACTCGACGAAAAGCTGACGGCTACCGTTGTATTGCTTAAACCAGAGTTCGATAATGTAATAGTTTGTGTCGCCGATGGTGATGCATAAACCGCCTGATACATCCCCCATTGCAATCCCGTTTGCCCTGCAAAATAAGCTTTAACCGAAGTGATTTCCTGTGATAATGATTGTTGACCGGTTGTCACTATTTGCACGGCAGCCGTTGCTAACAATGCAAGCACTGTAATCATAAAAATGGCAGCAATAATAGAAACACCTTTTTGATAAGAAATATTTCTTTTTGTCAATGAATTCCCGCCTGAGCGTGAATGAAGTGCACTACTATTTATAATTTCTTTAGTTATTTCTGTACATACAGAGGTAAGTTTTACAGAATTTGATTTGTCACGCGCGTCATTGCGAGCCCTGGCGAAGCAATCTTTGTTTAATATAAAGATTGATTTAGATTGCTTCGCCAGGGCTCGCAATGACTGATTTGATTGTTTTATCTTACGCTGCATTTTGAATATGTGCCTCGTGAACAAGGTGGACTGTTTCATTGTTAACCGTAACGGTTATATCAATACGCAATACACTGGCACGTTGCTGTGTGCCGGCAATATAGCTAAAACTGAGTGCCGAAACATTTTCAAGTAAAAGCTGAGGAGCGATGGGTGTATCAGGAGTTGAAAAATCGGATGTTGCCCGCATCAGATCAGTACCATCTAAATAAAACAGCGTGACATTGTTCTGTACTATCTGAAAACGCCGCGAAGGTGAATGGCCGGGGAAACTGACCGCACTGGCAAAATTAATAACAGCGATATCGTTTGCCGGTGCGCTGCCATCTATATCTTTTGTTGTAATACTACTAATTTTCTTACGTTTGCTTGAGCTGCTATAGATAGCACTATTATTCGTGTTATATACCACCACCCAGTCGTTTGCATTAGCGTTTAAACTATTCGTAGAAAGCACATCAAAACTCGTTGCTGTAGCGGGCGTAACGGGTAAGGGTGCTCGTGCACTCCCCCCTGCATAGTTACCACTATTTACCTGGTATTCGCCACCATCGGTTGATTTTAAAAAATACACCCGATTAGCCGAGTTACTGCAGTTACTACCATTGTAAGTACATATACTGTTAGGCAGGGCATGACGTACTTCGCGCGCGATACGATCTACCGCCAGCCTGACACCACTATGAATTTTGGCGCGGCGTGCTGTGGCATCATAGCCATCAACCGTTCGGTTAATAATAAGTGCCGATAACCCACCGACTATACCCAGAATAGTAATCGCAATAACCATTTCGATTAATGTAAAGCCTTTGCTCTGTTTATTGTATGGATTCCCGCCTACGCGGAAATGACGATTAAGTTGGCCGCTTGCGTTGGCATGGTAACTATTTTTCAAATCATTTTGTTGCTGTGCCATTTCTGTAACCACAGGACATAAACTCGCGGCAATCCTGATTTTAAAATTGTCATTGCGAGCGTTAGCGAAGCAATCTGAAAAAAACGGTATGCAGAATAAAGATTGCTTCGCTAACGCTCGCAATGACATTGTTATTTTTTTATTTTTATAATGCATAATTAAAAATTCAATTTATACGTTGTAAAAGTCATGCTCGAATTAAGCGGGTCGGTAATAATAACGTCGACACGTTTTGCATCATTGGCTAATACACTTGTACTCGTACCGGGTGACACACTGTTTAATTCGCTACCGGCAAAACTAACCTGAATACAAACGGTATAGCCACTGTATTCGTTTGAAATATCAATATTGCTTTCATTAACCAGGGTGCTGCAACTACCGCTGCATGATGCGTCACCTGCGGTTGTGCCTGCACCGCAATACTCTAAATTATGGTAGTCATCCACATCATCATACAGGCCACGGTTGGCTTCTTCGGCCTGTAAACTTGCAGTGGGTGTTACACCCGAAGTACAACGTGTATTACTGGCATACTGTACGCAACCACCATCGACCGGTGCATTATCATCGTATTTTTTTAGCAAGATCTCTTCTAAAAAAGACTGGCCAAGTTCAATAGTGCGAATTTTTATTAATGGGTCTGCGCTGTATTTTCCTGTGTTAATAAACACGACCATAATGCCTGTAAAGGCCACCGCAATGATGGCTATAAAAATAACCATTTCAATTAAAGTAACGCCATGTGTTCTTTTATTTTTAATAATGCGCATAACCGGTATCACCTTCGACCGTAATCGTAAAATTACTACCAACTGTTATTGTGCTGTCTGTTGTGGGTGTGGGTTGGCCAAGACCATTAAAAGTAATACTAACGGCTGATAAGCTACTGTTAGCCGGAACCGTTACGGAATAATCACCACTTTTATTTGGGTTGGGTAAAATAGTAGGGCCGGCCGTATCCTGAACGGTATAACTTGTTGTGGTTGTTACCAGTTGAATACCGCCACCACGTGACATGGCCACATGTTGTGCATAACGTATGGCTTCTATAAGTTCATCGGCCACTTTGCGATCTGAATAGGCCGATGCCCCAAAAAAACGGCTACCAACATTGATTGCAATAATACCAAGAATAAGAATAACAACGACAAGTTCAACCAGCGTAAAACCCTGCTGGCACTTAGTTGCAGGCAGAGAGTTTTTTGAACTGTTTTTCGCCTCGCCCGAATCGGGAAAAAAATAATTGGCTCTGCCTCCAATTAAATTTGGCACCTGTTCATCCGACAGGATTAGTTATTTACAGTCACACCACCGGTTGCTGAAGCATAAACAATCGTTTTGGTGTTATCCGCGTTGTACGTATAAGTGCAGGTGGTGCCTGCAACTGTTGCAGTGTAATCCGTAGTGGTACCCGAAGTTGCAACCGTGGGTGGATTTTGCATAACACCGTTCCAGACATTTGCACAATGTGTGGTTGTGCTTAATACATTGGTACCCGCCGTATCTGTCGGCCAGCCAGAGGTGTTCACATCGACATCATCATTACCAAAGCCGCTAATATTGTCGATTGAAGATGTACTCGAACCATTAGCCACCCATTGCGCATGCACCAGCGCAACACCTGCACCAAAACCACCGCCGGCACCGGCGACCGCCGCAGAATGTGCTTCTGCTGATACGTTCATAAATCGTGGTAAAGCAGTTGCTGCCAGAATACCCAGAATAAGGATAACAACGACCAGCTCAACAAGTGTAAAGCCTTGATTTGAATGACTAATTTTAAGATTTCGTATATTTTGCATTTTCATACCTGCAACTCCAGAAATTAATGGGCATTAATCGAATGCCATAGCTGTATAAGTTATCGGCTAAAAAATGCTTAAGTTTAGAATTTTTTGATATTTATTAGGGTGTTATTCGATATTTCTGAATTTATTCTTTTTCAATATCGAGCCATTCAAAGGAGTCCAGGGGCAATAAATCCAGTCCGGCAATGCTGTCGATGCCGGTATCGTAACGGCCATTTCGGTTTTTATCGGAATATATTAATTTTACTGCATAACGAATTCTTGGCAGACCTTTTAAACTTGTTTTAAAACCTTCCGTGTAGCGTATTGTATATATCAGAGCCTTTTGCAGTGGATTAAAATACCAGATACCCGGCTTTTTAGTTTTATCATTGCTATCTCGATAAACGCCAATGTAATCCGCAGGCGGTTGTGCTAATAACACCACTGGATTACTGCCAGATAATGAAGGAAGCTTATGCAGTTTATCATGCAAAGCCAGGTTGGCCGTTTCCAGACCCAGTGCACTGCGAATATTACCAACCACACTTTTAACCATCGTTCGCTCAGCCTGTAGCCGCCATGCCCACATACGGTTTAAAGCAATCACGCCAAGGATAGAAATTAAAACAATCACCACCACAAGTTCAAGCTGGGTAAATCCCCTGTTTGGATTATATTTTTTAAAACACCTTGCCATCATGGCTAGTGGCCTTTGGCAGCCCCGATTAAATCCCACATCGGCAGGAAAACCCCCAATGCCAATACCAGAACCATTGCACCTATCGCAATAATTAATATCGGCTCGATGGCACTGGTCAGGTTTTTTAAGTCGTAATCCACTTCACGGTCATAAAAGTCTGCCACCTGTTCAAGCATTTCATCAACTGCACCGGTTTCTTCACCCACGGCTAACATCTGAATGACCAGCGGTGTAAACATAGTTGTGCTCTGAGCGGTACGGGTTAGCGTGTCACCACGTTCAATACCGTTACGCATACCTTTAATATGATGCTCGACATAATGATTATCCACTGC
>JALTLP010000088.1 GCA_027001895.1 Chromatiales bacterium
ATACGTTTTGACGATTCATCAATGCCCGAACCAAACAGGTTCTTAAAAAAGTAAATCACTGCGCCTACCTGTGGACCAAAGACAAAACCACTGGTTAATGGCAAGGTGCCGCTTACATTGGGAACCACTGTTATATAATGATCGAAATCTCTTTTAACAATACCGGTTCGACCTGTCACCAACATACTTGCTGCCGGCCCTGTTATACTGACATCATCAGAATAAGCATCTCCATCCAGAATTTCGTACGCTCCCACGATACGGTCAAAGTTAAAACCTTCTTTAAATGCATCACCTGTAAAAATCATACCAGGCAAAGACTCTAAGCTGAGTATTCCGAGTAAACGACCGGCCCCCGGATCAACCTTTGTTATTCTGCCATTTGTAATATCGACGGTAATAATGCCATTTAATTTAGCCCAGCTAAAATCACCAAAACCGCCATCCCAGTTAAAATCACCGGTAAATTTTGCTACACCATCTTCAATAATAGTTGTGAACCCAAGGCTGGTGAGTAGCTCACCATAATCTTCTGATTTTACCTCCATGGTCATTTCTGATGATTGTTTGCTCGGCGAATAATGCCAGTAGCCCTGCCCTTTAACAGCGACATGCGGGGAATCAATGGTAAACCATTTTAATCGTAGCCCGCCTATCTCATTTACAGTTTTAAAACGCGCAGTACCATATTGATAGGTATCATATTCAAACTGCTCAATAATGCCTTCGAAGGTTGGTAACTTACGGGGATCGGAGGGCTTGCGCGGTTTTAAATCTTTTGTTTTGGCCAGGTGTAATATATCCATATCCATGTGTATTGGGATACCAAGAAAACTCTTTTCACTTTTAATTGATGTTGCGTCCAGTGCATCCAGCCAGTCACGTAAAGAGAAGTTCCACAAACTACCGGTTACCAGTAAAATATTATCATCCGGTATATGTGCCGCTTCCGGCTTGAAACGAAATTCCCCACGCCGTAAGCGGGCGACTGTATCCGACAAGTCGACATCCATGGCATATGACATTGCCTCACCATAAACAAGATGGACTAACATGGTTTCAGCAGAAACATTCTCAATCGACAGATAGGTAGGGACTTTCTTTGAAGCTTTTTTCTTAACCGGTACGGGCAAGTCAATATCAATACCTTGCATACTGGAAGATATCTGGAATGTCTGGTTTTTCTTCAGGCCATCTTGTTTATAAGCCAAAGTAAAAACGCCCTGCCAGTCTGTGCGCCCTTTAACACGGTCATAGCCTGCAATACCAAAGCGTTTCATGGTATCCCCTACGTCAATATTACCTTGCATTACCAGGCGTATCGGATGCCCACCGTATTCGTGCCGGGTAAAAATATCAATATTTGAATCACCACCAAGAATTTTTGCTTTTATGCCACGGGCGTTAACGGAGTTCTCGGTTACAGAAGCCTTACCATTAATATTGGTTGCTACTATCCTGTTTTTTAATGTAATAATCCCTGCATCCATAAACTGAACTTCTGCTTCAACACTAAATGGATAAAGCTTTTCAACTTCATCAGACAATGGAATAGTCATTGCTGCAACAACATCTGCCTTGCCGCTAAACGATGAATCTTTTACAAAACCCCGACTGTCTTTAAGAAATGTCGTTGATGAGAATTGTGCAAGATCATCAACAGTTGATATAACTTTTGCATTCATTTTAATATTGGGCTTGTTGAAGTTATCCAGCGATATAACGAAGTTATCCGCGTAACTGTTTAACAACTCGACATGCCGAACCTTAACTTTAACACCCTCCCCACTGAACACCGCCTCAGCACTGCCATTTTTTAAATATGGCCAGTCCGGCATATAATTCACCTTCAGGTTTTCAGCTACAATATAGGTTTTAAAAACACCGTCATTATCATTAAACGGAAATTTGTCCAGTCGACCATTAAGTACAACCCCACCTTCTTTTATTTCTCCGGCAAGAAATGCATTATCAACCCACCGCTTAAAGCTGCCTTTCATAACAGATGCTGGCATGTATTTTTTTGTTGCGCTGGCTTTACCCCGGGTTATTTTTGCCTGTAAATCCATAAACGGTGACAATGTTCCTTCCGGAATGTTCAGGTTAAAACTAACAATAGCGGCAACGTCTTCATTGCTGACACTTATTTCTTTGCTGACAAAATCCCAGCTGTTTTTATTTCTGCGCCACTCAAGGTTGCCGGTTAGCTGATCCAGTTCCACAGGTGCAACAAGAAAATCGGGATAGTCCACCCCGGCATTATTTGAATTTATCTTTAATAGCCCTGAATTCTGGTTTGCATATATTTCGCCAGTAATACCTTTGATGCCAGGAATATTTTCAAAGGAATTAAAGGTAAGTTTGTTAACTTTTGCTGTAAGAAAATATTCTGTAACTTCACTTTCTGTTGCAGCAGTTTTTCTAGACAATGTTTTTTTTGTGGCTTGCTGTTTCTGTAGCGGTTTTGTCTGCGTGGTAATATTATATTGAATATCGCTAATATCGCCGGAAGGCGCAGCTTTACGTAAATACCTGAACACCCTGTTTTCAATGTAACCACTTTTTAATAAAAGATCACGGATATCCTCTATACGACAATACTTTACTTCTGTTCTTAATGTTTCTGCAGCTGTTTTTTTGTCAAGAATACGGGCAACTTTTATACTTGTTTCCGGCCAGCTTGCCTTGTCTGAAACATATTTTAGTTTACCAATAGACAGGTTCCAGTTATCCTGTTTTTTATTCCAGTTAATAATTCCACTTAATAATTTTACATTGGCAACGGCATTATTCTTTAATCGCTTAAGTACAACCTCCCTGGCACTGACATCCGCTTCTATCGTGTTAAGTTCACCGGCAACCCAGTCTCCCCATAGCTTAAAGTCAAGCTTACCACTTTCAACCATCACATCCATGATAACCGGCTTAAAGCCCCATTCGTTGGCATCAATATTTTTGCCATTTGCATAAAATTTACCAACCCACTTGATTGGGTCAAGCATATCGCCATACACATCCAGTGCCAGCTCAAGCTTTTTCGGCTGGGCTTTATTGTTTTTCGATAATATAAATTCACCGTTAAACTGGTGGCGATTGGAACTGTTTTTAAGTCTGAGAGTTACATCGGAAAAATGCGCCGGTTTTGTTTTACGTTTCTTGTCATGCCAGACTATTGAGCTGTTCTGGATAATTAAACTACTACGATTAAACAGCCATTCCGATAATTCATTATTAGTGGGTTTCGACTGATCAGCGAGATTGCCACCTAACTCAACAACATCGACATCCTGCACAAGTATTTTTCCATTTTGCTGTCGTGTTATTGCCAGTTCAACACCATCAATCGTGTAAATATCGGGGACCAGTTTTTGCTGCTGGATGGAACGCCATAAGGAAAAACCAATTTTTATTTTTGAAATTTCGAGAATTTGTTCGCGAGCATCACTACTAAGCAGTTTTACATCGTGAAAAACAACGACCGGGGAAACCCCTGACATAAAAGCATCCAGACTGGCAATTTTTACCGGATGTTCAAGAACGCTGGCAAGTTGCTGTTCTACATAGCTACGATAAGACTGTACATCCGGTAATAAAATACGTGCAGCGGAAATGGCGACAGCAAGTAAAATAATACCGGCAATGATTGTGTATAAAATAAAATTGCGTATTTTGTTAAACATTAATTAAATTTACAATCACCGTTTTTTACATGGGAACAACATCAAATTGTTCCTGTGCGTATTCTGTTTCAACCTGAAAACGAATAGACTTTCCAATAAATTCTTCCAGTTCAGCAACGCCACTGGATTCATCTTCCAGCAAATTATTAACAACAGCTTCTGAAGCCAGCACCAGATAATTTTTTGCATCAAACTGACGCGATTCACGTAGTATTTCCCGGAAAATTTCATAGCTGACCGTTTCGACGGTCATAACCGAACCCCGCCCCTGACAGGTTGGACATGATTCACAGAGGATATGTTCAAGGCTTTCGCGTGTTCGTTTACGCGTCATTTGTACCAGCCCTAATGAGGAGACTTCACTGATATTGGTTTTTTCAGGATCCCTGGCCAGCATTTTTTCCAGGCCACGCAACACCTGACGTTTATGTTCCTCATCCACCATATCAATAAAGTCGATAATAATAATACCGCCCAGATTCCTCAGTCGGATCTGTCTGCATATTGCCTGAGTGGCTTCAAGGTTGGTTTTGAAAATGGTTTCTTCCAGATTGCGATGGCCAACAAAGGCACCGGTATTGACATCAACCGTTGTCATCGCCTCGGTTTGATCGATAATTAAATAGCCACCGGATTTAAGCTGAACCTTGGGTTCGAGTGACTTTCGTATTTCATCATCAATGCCGTATAAATCAAATATGGGGCGCTCACCCGGATAATATTCAATACAGTTTGCAACCTCGGGGATAAATTTTTTAGCAAACTTTTCTACCCGTTTAAACGTTTCACGTGAGTCGATACGAATTTTTTGTATATCCGTCCCTCCAAGATCACGCATGGTTCGCATCACCAGTGGTAAATCTTCATGTAACAGATTTATTACTTTCTTATGAGAAGTTTGCACCGACTTCGACTTGACCGATGCCCAGAGTTTTTCAAGAAAAGTAATATCTTTACAGATATCTTCGGCAGAAATACCTTCGGCAACAGTACGCACAATATAACCATTTCTGTCTTCAGAATTTTCACTGATCTGTTTTGAGATAATTTCTCTTAAGCGATTACGTTCTGCTTCATCTTCTATTTTTTGCGATATACCAATATGATCGGTATCGGGTATAAGCACCAGGTAACGTGATGGTATTGATATGTTGGTTGTTAATCGTGCACCTTTTGTCCCTATCGGATCTTTTACGACCTGAACAATCACCTGCTGACCTTCCGTTAACAGATCAGTAATGTTGGCAACGGATTCAGCGGCTGATTCCTCATTATTATTTTTAATTAAACGCTGATGCGAATCGGCAATATCAGAGGCATGTAAAAAAGCGGTACGCTCCAGGCCAATTTCGATAAACGCCGCCTGCATACCCGGTAACACCCTCGAAACCTTGCCGCAATAAATATTACCCACCAGTCCACGACGGCGGGCACGCTCAATATGCACTTCCTGCAACATACCGTTTTCAACATGGGCTATCCGCGTTTCCTGCGGAGTAACATTAATTAATAACTCTTCACTGGTATTCATTGTTGTTTTTCTTTTTGTTAATCCGCCGGTGACAAAATTTGCACTCCCGACTTGTTTAGTAATTCTGCTGTTTCAAACAGGGGCAAGCCCATAATGGCTGAATAGCTGCCCTGTATTTGTTCAATAAAAATTGCAGCGATTCCCTGCACGGCATAACTGCCCGCCTTATCCACACCCTCGCTGGTGGCAATATAACGCTTTATTTCGTCTGATGTTATTTGCCTAAATGTCACCAAGTTCCGTGAAACAGCCGTTAAAATACTCGAACTCTGAACACTTACGGCGGTAAAAACCTCGTGCGTCCTGGCTGATAAACGCTCCAGCATTTGCCCGGCCTGTTCGGCAGACTGCGGTTTTCCGAGAATTTCGCCATCACAAACCACCGCCGTATCCGCACCTATAACTAACTCTATTGTGGCGTGTTTTTTCGTTGATTGCCAATTACTTAGCGTATTTTTATCGGCTTTTAGATAGTTTTTTTCCAGCCACTTTTTACCGGCCTGTGCTTTGGCAATGGCCAGCCGCTCGACATAGTCAGCCGGTTTTTCGTTGCTAAGTTGCGTTTCTGGAACGGATATTGTCAGCACTTTATATCGGACACCGATTTGATCCAATAATTCACGCCGTCGTGGTGAATTGGAAGCAAGGAAAATTTTTGTTGCGCTCAAAACTTAACCTCGCTTTTAAGCTCAGGATTTATGATAGGGATGGTTTTTTATAATCATCAATGCCCGGTATAACTGCTCGGCCAGCACAATTCGAACCAGTGGATGCGGCAAGGTTAAGTTGGACAATGACCATATTTCATTCGCTTTATTTAAACACGCCGGGGTCATGCCATCCGGCCCGCCAACCAGTAAAGCAATATCTTTACCAGACTGCATCCAGTCCTGCATTTTTTCCGAGAGGGTTTCGGTCGACCAGATTTTTGCCTTTACTTCCATGGCAATCACATAGGCATTGGCAGGTATCGCTGCAAGAATACTTTTCTCTTCCTGCTGCATGGCCTGTTTAATATTTTTGGACTTAACTCGCTGACCTAATGGCAGCTCAACAAATTTTAGCTGACATTCAGCCGGCATGCGTCGCTGGTATTCGTTAACACCCTCGGTTACCCAGCCGGGCATTTTTGTACCGACGGCAATCACGTGAATTATCATAACCGCCTGTTACCTGCTATTGACAATACTACTCAGAAACCGCTTCCGGGCTGTCTTTACCCCAGAGTTTTTCGAGGTTGTAAAAATCTCGAATGTCCGGTGTCATCACATGCACAACCACATCGCCGAGGTCGATTAAAATCCATTCGCCAACCTGCTCACCTTCAACGCCAATGGGTCGCATATTATTTTCTTTTGAAACTTTTAATACATTATTTGCCAGTGACTTAACCTGACGCGTCGAATTACCGGTTGCTATAACCATAATATCGGTCACGCTCGACTGATCGGTCACATCAAGCACTTTTATATCGATGGCTTTAATGTCGTCGAGGGCATTAACGGTTAAGTCACAAAGTTGTTGGCTATTCATAGTATTGCTAACCTGCGTAAATA
>JALTLP010000089.1 GCA_027001895.1 Chromatiales bacterium
TCTGTTTCGCATACTAAACCTCTAAATATTGTATTACTAAAGCATATAAGTTACTGTAATCTTTAGCACTGTGTATTTACACAGTTAAAAATGTTCACGGCTGCACTATTATACAATTATTTGTACCGGATAGATAACAGACCCCCATGCGACGACTACCACTAAAACTACAGATACTTGCCGCACCACTGGCTCTGGCAGTTCCAACTATTGTTTTTGTCATTTTTATCCTTTTTTATCTTAACGATATTTCCAGACAAAATGACACTATCAGGGAATGGGCACGGGCAACTGACCAGCTTAAAATTGCCAGGTCGGCCGACTACCAGATGTTACATATTCTTGGACAACTTAAGCCAGAAATTTCTACCGAACAAAGAGAAGAATTATTTTTCAACTATATCGAACAGTCACAATTACTAACCAGCAGTTTATCGGCCAATGAACTAAAAGATAAAATTTCAACCGAAACACAAAAGGTTTTTGACCATGTTCTGGAAAAAACGAGGTATACCGAAAACCTTGATGTTGAGGCATCCATTCTTGCGCTGCAAAAACTGACCCCCAAACTTGATTATGCTTACAATACCCTGCAAGCAAAAAAACGCACACTGTATGTTAATTCTAACCAGGATATTAATGACATTACCTCAAAACTTTCAACTTTAATTTTGTCTGTGCTGGGTATAGCTACTTTAATTTCCCTGATTATTGCCTTATACGTCAGTAATAACCTGAAACGCCGGTTTGCATCTATCAGCCAGTATGCAACAGATATTTTACAGGGTAATTTTAAAACACTGGCGGCGCCCGAAAATATTAACGATGAACTCGATCAACTTACTGAGCGGATTGCAAAAATGTCGCAACGCCTGACACATAGCATTGAAAGTGAGAGAATACTGCAATCGGCTGAAGATGAACGTCAACGTATTGCAATGGATATACACGATCAATTTCTTTCTGAAATTTCTCATTTACGTCGTGAAATTGAACAGTCACGTGGACAGCTAAGTCAGGACCGCCAACTGCTCCATATAGACCGTACCCTTGAAAGATTAAATACCGAATTACGCTCGCTGATAAATGATCTGTTTCCCCATTCACTTGAAATGCTCGGGCTTGAGGCATCACTTCGGGAATATGTCGAACGTAAACTCGCTGGAATACAAAATATTGAATATTATATTCAGGTTGATGAAGAAATTGACTCCATGCTTAACAGTAAGCAATGTCTGCATATTTACAGGATTGCAATCGAGGCTATCAGCAACATCCTGAAACATGCTTTCTGTAGCCGCTTTGAACTGGTTTTTAAAGTTATCAATAACAAGCCGGTTCTTACTATAGAAGATAATGGTTGTGGTTTTAATTTCAATAAAACTGAAGTACTGGGTCATATTGGCTTACTATCCATTAAACAACGCGCCAGTATCCTGGACTCAGAAGCCAGTTGGAGCACATCACGCTTTAGCAGTGGCACCTGTTTTAAATTAACGCTCGATAGCCATATCCCTGAAAAATCCAGCAAAACATTCAAGCATGAGAAACGAACAAAATCCTATGCATAATGTTGAGCAGGGAAATACCACGCTTATCATCGCTGAAGATAATCCGAGAGACCGTGAATTTCTTACACAACATTTATCTGCTTATCAGCTTGTTATTACCGAAGATCCTCAACAAACCATTGAACTGGCTTTAAAGAACGATAGCCCCTTTATCATTACTGACTTACAAATGCCTGGCATCAATGGTATCAGTCTTGCAAAGTCTGTCTGGCAAGTCAGACCCCAGGCCAGAATTTTATTCTGGTCTAACTACGGCGATGAAACCTATATCCGTTCTCTGATAAAAATCATTCCCCAACAAACCGTGTACGGTTATGTTTTAAAGGACAACACCTCAGACATTTTAATAAAAGCTGTTAATGCTGTTTTTACTGAAGACCAGTGCTGGGTTGACCCCAGGCTACGGCCAACACAAAAGCTGGCTTTACAACCCGATAGTGGCCTGACTGATACTGATTACGAAGTTCTTATTGATATATCACTGGGTTTAACTGACAAGCTAATTGCGCAAAGACGTTTTCTGTCTCACCGTGGTGCGCAAAATCGTTTGAAAACACTCTACCAGAAACTTGGCGTTGCCAGCGAAAACCAGGACTCACAACATCTTAATATACGTTCACGCGCTGTATCTGTTGCCCTGCGCCGAGGGCTGATTAATTCTGACGAAATAGAAAAAGAAGAAGCTATTTTTCAGCAGTGGAATAAACAACAACAAAGGTTTAACAACCCCTAGCTTACTGTTCTGCTATAACGCTTTCCAGCCGTTGCATTGTCACACCACCGACAATTTTTTCGTGTATTTCACCTTTGGTATTTATAACAAACGTTGTTGGTAGTGCGGTTATATGTCCAAAAGGTGACGATACCGGATCGCTTGCCTGTAAAATCGGATAAACAACCTTAAAGTTTTGTACAAACTCTTTTACGTATTCAATATCATCTTTTTCGATGTTCACACCTAAAACGACCGCTTTACTTGCTGAATACTTTTTGTGAAAGGCATTTAACTCAGGAATTTCTGCTGCACAGGGCGGGCACCAGGTTGCCCAGTAGTTAACAATGACCCACTTACCCCGGTAGTCAGAAAGACTAACCTGTTTACCTTTCAAGTCAGGTAGTTTTAACTGTAGTTGAGCGGCATAACTGCTTTGCATAACCAGCATAACGACTAAAGCCGTTATAAGTTGTAAAAAATATCTGGCGTAAGAAATCATTGGTAAAATCCCTGTGTGGCAAACAAAATATTGTTTAAGACTGTCGTAGATCTGAATCGTTCAGTCTTTCCCTGGTAAAATAACTTTAATGAAAAATTGTTACATAAAAAAAAAGCCCCGGTGTTTTGCCACCAGGGCTTTTTTAAATTGCTTAAAACGGCTTAGTTAGACAGGTAATCAGTATCAGAACTTTCTACCGCACCAATCGACCAGCTACCCCGAGTTTTAGCATGGTTAACAGCCGCATCAATATCAGCCGCTGAAGCATTTCTGTTAATTGACAGGTTTTGCCCAGGGTAAATAAGGTCAGCATCTTTAATCTGATCTTTATTCGCTTTGTAAATCAGTGGCCATTGGTAAGGGTTGGCATAAATTTCAGATTTTGCAGAAATATCCCACAAGTTATCACCACTCACTACCTGATAATCACCCGCCGCTGCAGGTGCCGGCGCCTCTGCATCATCCAGCGCTAAAAAGTCTTTAAGACGATCCAGCTCTGCATACTTTTGTGCAACCGCATCTTCCGCCTGTTTCCTGGCCTTGTTTGCCAGTTTAATCGCTTTGGCATCTTTACCGGCTGCCAGGGCTTTTTTGGCCTTTTTAATTAATTTGCCGGTATCACGCCAGGCATAAAGTTCGTCCAAAGCAACTTTATAGGCTTTTTCTGCCGCTGAAATGGCCGCTGCAGCGTCACTTTCAGCTTTTGGTTCATCTTCAGTCGTGCCTGCACAACCAATCAGCAAACTTACTGTTACAAATATTAAAGCTGAAAACTTCAACAGTTGGCTTATTTTCATTTTATTACTCCCGGACTGGAATCTTATTATATTAATAGGTAGAACGTATCATCGACTTGCTATCAGGTCAAGAATCAATATGACAAAGTCCGCATCCGAAGAATATTAGAAAACATTGATAATCAATAAGTTAGTTCTTGCTTAAAGAGACTTGCCGAGCCTTTATGGCAATATTTCGTGCTTCGATAGCCAATTCACGAGCTTCGCCATATTCACCCATATCAATTTTTAGCGATGCCTGTTGCAACAATGTTTTTGCTCTGGAAAATCTTTTAGAATCATGTACTTCCGCTCCAGCCGACTTTGCAGCCCGGAGGCTCTGACGGGCATTACTCATTTCCTGTACGGGGGGCATCAGCGAACAACCCGCAACCAGTAGTAACAAGGTGACCGAGAAAACCATTAACCGACGACGCAGTGGATGTTGAGGCAAGTTTTGATCTAAATCGATCATCAGTAACGCATTTCACCCTGGAAAAGAAGACGTTATAATCTACAACATTGAAGTAGAATATTATAAAAAAATAACACTCGATCCTGAAACTGTCAAGCTGGCGCAAAATAGAATAAAGTGCGCTAAAACTCATCATCTTCTACTCAAGTTAAGGAATAAAAATGACCGTAAAAATTTACCATAACCCACGTTGCTCAAAATCACGAGAAACGCTGGCGCTTCTGGAAGAAAAAGGAATTAAACCTGAAATTACAGAATACCTGAAAACCCCGCCAGACGTAAAAACGCTGACAGAAATTCTCGATACCCTCAACATGGAACCGCGCCAACTCATGCGCACCCATGAGGCCGAGTATAAAGATAATAATCTCGATAACCCTGACTTAAGCCGTGAACAACTTATCCAGGCGATGGTTGATTTTCCAAAAATTATGGAACGCCCTATCGTGGTTAACAACGGCAAAGTCGCTATCGGTCGCCCTCCGATTAATGTGCTGGATATTATTTAATAATGACAACACACAACCCAAATGAAATTTTAGTCCTGTTTGACAGCAAACATGGTTCGACCGCAGAGCTGGCAAACCTGATCAGCCAGGGTGTCGAAAGCGTGCCGCAGATGCAGGCAAAAATACGCACTGTTGCGCCGGTTTCAACCGTAACCGAAGCCACTCAGGATGAAATTCCCGAACAAGGGCCTTTGTATGCAACACTTGACGATTTAAAACAATGCGCGGGTTTAATTATTGGCAGCCCGGCTTATTTTGGCAATATCAGTGCTGCGTTAAAATATTTTATCGACAGCAGTACACCCGTCTGGTTATCTGGTGACCTGATTAATAAACCCGCTGCCGTTTTTACATCCAGCTCAACCTGGCATGGTGGCCAGGAATCCGTATTGCTTAGTATGATGCAACCGTTGTTACACCACGGTATGCTGCTTGTGGGTATCCCTTATTCCGAAGCGGCACTTAACACCACGACAACAGGTGGTTCACCCTACGGTGCCAGCCATATCAGCGGCTCTGATCATAACCTGCCTTTTAGTGACGAAGAAAAAACACTGGCCAAAGCACTGGGCAAGCGCGTTGCAGAAATTGCCTTACAGTTACAACAATAAACAAATAGCTAAATGACAAACAAAAAATCACCTGTAAGTGCTTTATATTATACCGCCTTGGGCGGCTATTTTGGTTTACTGGCATTATTAGCAAGCTGGATACTCTACTTTCAACCACCAACAAACGGACAAACCTCGTTAACCTTACTGGTTGTGCTGTCACCTCTTATGTTTGCACTCAGGGGCTTACTGCATGGTAAACGTTATACCTATGCGTGGAGCAGTATGCTGATACTTTTGTATTTTATGCATGGCGTGGTCGAAGCCTGGGCCAATGAAAACCCGACACTGCAAATACTCGCACTTATCGAAGTGGCGTGCAGTGTTGTGTTTTTTCTTGCGGCTATTTTTTATGTTAAGTATAAATCCCGCGAGCTCGGACAAAAGCTGGAACCGGAAGATTAGCATAACAAACCCAACTTATACGCCCGGTGGGTATTCCGCAAAAGTTGGCAGGGCCTCGTTACTGCATGACCATTCCGCCCGTGAATCCCAGAAAATTCTGGCCTGTGGTTTTAATTGTGGAACCGTATCCAGTGAACCGGCCGCGATGATAACCGCCCCTAACTCAGGCACAACACGTGGCATTGGGCTGCCACATTCTTTACAAAAACAGTTATAAAAACGCTCGGCCTCAGGCACCTTGTAACGCCCCAGTCGTTCTTCACCACTTAGCCATTGCAATTCGCTATCCGCTTTAATCATAATATTGGTTGCATGCCCTGTACCCGTTGCTTTGCGACAACGTTCACAATGACAATGGTAAAATCGTACGGCTTCACCCACCAGTTTATAGGTCACTTTTTTGCACAGGCAACTACCTGTAAATGTTTCTGACATTGTTATCTCCTTATAAAAATTCGCGCACAAAGGGTACCGTTAACTTTCGCTTGGCAACCAGCGATGCATTGTCCAGTTTATCCAGTAATACAAACAGGCTTTGCATATCACGCGAGGCACGGTTAATTAAATAGTCGGCCACGTTATCATCCAGCTCCAGGCCTCGATTCCTTGCACGCTGTTGCAAGGCGGTTTTCTTTTCATCGTCATCCAGCGTTTTTAAATGATAAACCGGCCCCCAGCACATTCTGGATGCCAGGTCAGCTAGTTTAAAGTCCAGTCCGGTCGGGGACTTTTCAGCCGCTACCACCAGGCGGGTATCGGCATCACGCAGTCGGTTATACAAATTAAACAGCGCTTCTTCCCAGATTACGTCACCAACAATAAACTCAACGCTGTCCAGACAAACCAGATCCATCGACTCCAGATTTTCAAAAGCACCGGGTGAAAGCATCACATTATTAAGTGGCAAATAACTTATCTTCAGATCTTTTTGTGAATAAGCATGGCATAACGCCTGTAATAAATGCGTTTTGCCGCAACCGGCGCTGCCCCATAAAAACACATACTGTTCAAGCGTGTTTTTAATCGAGTAAACGGCTGTCTCGTTGTGACCAACCACGTAATTATCGAAACGCGCATTATCCATCAACTGGATACTTAAAGGCATTTGTTCCTGTATATTCATAATCCCGCTAATCTAAAGTTTTTTTATCAGGCATTATTATACAGGGCACTGTCTTTATA
>JALTLP010000090.1 GCA_027001895.1 Chromatiales bacterium
GGTATTCGACAATCAATCAACTGATGCAAGCCGTCCATCAATTTATGGAAAATGCATCTTCGTTATTTGGAATCGAAATGGCTTTGTGTAAAACTTAGGTGGATAGGAATTAGGATCAGTTATTTAGTGGGTATTTTACTGACTGGGCACTTTAAAAATATGCGCTATTAGTGGAATATTTGGCTGTGGCATCCCCAAATATCAGGCTCACAATTTCGTATCTACATAAAACATAACCATCAGATCAACTCGGACTGACTTTTTTCCGTGCTACAAAGCCAGCCCGTTATACAAAGCGTTAAAAAAAACCACATTGACAAAAACATATATTGTACATACACTGTACATATGGATAAGCTTCAATTTGAATGGAATTCAAAAAAAGATCAAACAAACACTAAAAAGCATGGCATTTCCTTCGATGAAGCGAAAACGGTGTTCTACGATGAGTATGCTATTCAGTTTTATGATCCAGAGCATTCGGAAAGTGAAGATCGCTTCATCTTATTAGGAACGAGTTTTAAGTCTAATACACTTATCGTTTGCCACTTTTTTAGAGAGGAAGAAACAAAAATACGAATTATCTCCGCTCGAAAAGCAGATAAATCTGAGAAAGAAGTATATTGGAGTAATCTCTAATGAAAAAACACTATGATTTTACAAAAATGAAGGGTAAAAAAAATCCTTATCTTAAATATCTCAAGCAACCTGTTACAATGCGCCTTGACTGCGACTCTGTAGATTATTTTAAATCCTTATCAGAAGAAACAGGTATTCCATATCAAACATTAATTAATTTGTACTTACGTGACTGTGCAATACATCAGCGTAAATTAAAAATGCAGTGGGAATCATAGAAATTATAACAAGTAATTTTCAGGGCATTTACTTTGCTCTCCTGGACAACCAAAAGATATGCTTCGCACGTTATTGGCTGCCAATTATGCGAACCCAGAAACACTAAAACAGATAATATTTCATCAATATATTAATAGGATAATTAACAATGCCAAAATACATTTTTGTTTATATAGGGGGCGAACAACCCTCTGATCCTGAAGAAGGACAAAAGCACTTCACTAAATATCATGAATGGTTAACATCGTTGGGGGATGCGGTTGTGAGCCCGGCGATTCCGTTCAAAGATACACATACCGTACACCCCGATAGCACTTTCGAACCGGGAACCACATCAGCAATGTCAGGGCTTAGTATTCTCAGATTGCCATCGATGGATGAAGCGATAAAGGTTGCACAATCCTGCCCGTTTCTTGAGATCAATGGTACCTTAGAGATTTCAGAGATGATAGAAATGTCGAGTAAAACGAATTAGCAATGTCAAAAATATAAACACTTAACGACTCGACCATGTTTGCCTGCTATCGCGGGCGAAACGGCTGAAAAAGTTTATATAAACAATCAGGCAATATAAAATATGGACTTTCTCAGCTTTAAAAGTTTTATCAGTATCGAAGCATTAATATTTTTTTATTATATTGGCGCAATCATTCTGCCACTGGGTAGCTGGTACCTTGTTAACTGGCTGATAAAAAAATATGAGGCTGTCAATACATCCTATAAAAATGTAAAAAGCTTAATCTGGCAAACCTTAAGTAAAAAACAAAAAAGACGTTTAATCATTATGTTTGCCCTTGCCTTTATATTTATGGAGCTATTCTGGCGTATGTTATTCGAATTTTTAATTGCCTACATACAAATTCGCGATGCCCTGCTACAAACTCATGTCTAATCACCCCCACCAGTTCAGAAACAAGATTCACTTTATTAATCAAAAAATCAGCGTATTATATGTAAATGCTATACTGATTTAAGAGGTCAAATATGCGTTACCGTATTGGCGAAGATATGCAAGCAGTGGCCGAACCGGTTCAGGATGGTCTTATTTCTTTTTCTGCCCTGCTTGGCTTAATAATGGGCATTGGCTTTGTTGTTGCCGGTTGGCGAGGCAGGCAGTTCTGGTTGTTGTCCTGGGGTGCCGGGCTGGTTGTCGCCAGCATCCTGTATTTAACCGCAGAGTATATGGGCTATACATAACTATATGGGTGCTATGCTTACAGCATGAAATATATAAAAAACTTTACAGAAATTGGCCTTGGCGACCTGGGCGATGTTGGTGGTAAAAATGCATCACTCGGCGAAATGATATCCAACCTGTCAAAGTCAGGTATCCGGGTACCGGCCGGTTTTGCCACCACATCCAGTGCCTACTGGCATTATTTACAACATAATCAACTTAAAGAAAAAATAGACAGGCTGCTTGCAAAGCTTGATACGCACAATGTAACCGCGTTGGCAGATACGGGTAAAATTATCCGTGACATGATTATGCATGCCAGCATGCCCGATGATTTAGCCACTGAAATCACAACAGCTTATAAACAACTTTGTAACGATGTACCCTGCTCGGTTGCCATTCGTAGTTCCGCAACCGCAGAAGATTTACCGAATGCCTCCTTTGCTGGCCAACAGGAAACATACCTTAATATTAAAGGTGTCGACAGTGTTATTTATACCTGCAAACGTGTCTATGCCTCGTTGTTTACAGACCGTGCTATTTCATACCGGGTAGACAAGGGCTTTTCACATATGGATGTTGCGCTATCTATTGGCATACAAAAAATGGTGCGCTCCGATCTTGGCAGTGCCGGTGTTATTTTTACACTCGATACAGAAACCGGCTTCAGAGATGCGGTGTTTATTACAGCAGCTTACGGCCTGGGTGAAAACGTTGTGCAAGGTGCGGTTAACCCGGATGAATTTTATGTTTATAAAAACACTTTCACCAATGGTAACCGCCCTATTATTAAACGCCAGTTGGGTGACAAAGCGCTTAAAATGATTTATGCCAGCGATAATACAGCCGGGCTTTCTACACGAAACGTACATGTACACGAAGACGACCGACGAAAGTTTTGTTTAAGCGATGACGAAGTTTTAGAACTTGCAGACTACGCAATAAAAATAGAACAACACTATTCAAAAGAAGCCGGCATCGACAAACCCATGGATATCGAATGGGGCAAAGACGGTGATGATGGCAAGCTTTATATCTTACAGGCAAGGCCGGAAACCGTACAGTCGCAACAAACCGAACCGGTTATAGATACTTACCACCTCGAACAACGCGGCAAGGTTCTTGCTACCGGCAAAAGTATTGGCAGTAAAATTGCACAGGGCAAAGCCAGGGTTATTTTAGAAGCCGCCTTTATGCACGAACTGCAACCGGGTGAAGTACTGGTAACCGACATTACCGACCCGGACTGGGAACCGATAATGAAAATAGCTTCGGCCATTGTGACTAACCGGGGTGGACGCACCTGTCATGCAGCCATTGTTGCACGGGAACTGGGGATACCGGCTGTTGTGGGTTGCAACGATGCAACCCATCGTATAACGCCCGGCGATGAAGTGACGGTTTCCTGTGCCGAAGGCGATAGTGGTTTTATATACAAAGGCAAACTACCATTCAAACATACTCACTATAAAATAGATACAAGCCGTAAACCCCGAACAAAATTAATGATTAACCTTGCCAACCCGGAAATGGCATTCGAAGCTTCATTCTTACCTGCAGAAGGTGTTGGGCTGGCGCGGCTGGAATTTATTATTAATACCATGATACGTATTCACCCCAAAGCGATACTTGAATACGACAAACTTGAGCCTACCCTGCATTCAAAAATAAAGTACTTAAGCCACGGCTATGCCAGCCCACGAAGTTTTTATGTTAACCGCCTTGCCGAAGGAATCGGTACCATTGCAGCCGCTTTTTACCCACGTAAGGTTATCGTACGTTTAAGCGACTTTAAATCGAACGAATATGCCTCTTTAATTGGTGGCCAGGCATTTGAACCGGCCGAAGAAAACCCGATGATAGGTTTTCGGGGTGCATCACGCTATCCATCTAAAGAATATCAGGACTGTTTTGCGATGGAGTGTGATGCCATTAAACAGGTTCGAAATGTTATGGGACTGACTAATGTTTCAGTAATGATTCCCTTTGTTCGCAGTATAGAAGAAGCAAAGCGCACACTGGAACTTATGTCGCAAAATGGCTTAAAGCATAATGTCGATAATTTAAATATTTATTTAATGTGCGAATTGCCGGTGAATGCCTTAATGGCAGACGACTTCTTAAAACTGTTTGATGGCTTTTCGATAGGTAGTAATGATCTAACCCAGTTAACGCTAGGCGTTGATCGTGACTCGGGTTTACTCGAAGGCTATGACGAACGCAACCCTGCCGTTAAGCAGTTAATGAGCATGGCAATAGAGGCCTGTAAAAAGCAGAATAAGTATATAGGTATTTGCGGGCAGGCTCCGTCAGACTTTCCGGAAATGACGCGCTGGCTGGTACAACAGGGGATACAAAGCATATCGTTAAACCCCGATTCGATCTTACCAATGTATGATGTAGTTCTGGATGCGGAGCAGAAATAATAGTAAAAATTAAACCGTACAGACAAACAAGGAGAGTAAAATGCCCGAAATCAGCGCAAATTACTGGGAAAACTTTACTGCTATTATTATTGCCTTCGCCGTACTGGCACTGATTATTGAGCGCGCCCTCTACCAGGTTTTTGACACCCGGCTCTGGCACAGGCTTGAAGAAATTTTAAATAGCATAACCAACTGCAATAACTTTGATTTAAAACCCTGGATTTCCTGTATTGTTAGCATCATCGTGGTTTATCGGCTAAATTTGGATATGGTGGCAATGATTTATAATGTTGATCATTCACACAGTATAACGCTTGTAATAACAGGATTATTCCTTGCCGGTGGCAGTACCGGAATTTATAAGTTTTTTAAAAGAGCCCGTGAAATCCGGCAAATAGCCAAAAGTTAAACTATTTAATTGTAACCAGCAGGTAGCCTCCTTGAATCATAGTGAAATTTTTAACAACAGTTACGAACGCATTAAACAAAAAAACGATGAATTTCTGACACTCTTTCTCGAAAGTCTTGTTGCCAAAGATGAAGCCATTAATAATATGTTTACTGGTGTTGATATTGAAAGCCACAAAATGAAACTTGACGAATCTCTCGCCGATTTAATTATGTACTATATCTCTCAGGGCACAAACGCTTCTATCAGCAAGCTGGCTGACAACCATAAACATGTGCATGGTGTAACACCAGTAATGTATGACCATTTCATGGAATCCATTATCGAAGCAATTTCAAAGATTGATGACAAGTTCGATAGTGGCGTTGAACAAAGCTGGCGCATTACCCTTGGCCCCGGTATTGAATTTATGAAAAATTACTGAATAACTGCGGAGCGCACAATGAAAATATGGGTTGATGCCGATGCCTGTCCGGTGGTTATAAAGGAAATTTTATTTAAAGCGGCTGAACGCAGCAAAACACAGACCACATTAATCGCTAACCGCTTTATAAATACGCCACCCTCACAATTTATTTCAAGCGTACAGGTTGCAGCCGGTTTTGATGTGGCCGATAACGAAATTGTAAAACGTGCAGCAGAAGGTGATTTGGTCATTACTGCCGACATTCCACTGGCTGCCGAAGTCATCGAAAAAGGCGCGCATGCACTTAACCCGCGTGGGGAGTTGTATACGATTGATAGCATCAAACAACGTCTCAACATGCGTGACTTTATGGATACCATGCGAGCCAGTGGCGTAAATACCGGAGGACAGTCTCCACTTAACCAGCGAGACCGACAGCAATTTGCGAACAACCTCGACAGGTTGCTTGCAAAAAAATAAACCTCGTTTTAAATTTCCTGACAAGGAGGTTATTATGGCTTCAACATTCTATATCGTACTTTCTGCCTTGCTTATTATCTGGTTGTCAATGCATGTTATAAAACTCAGGCGGCAACATCAGGTCAGTGTTGGCAACGACAACAAACAGGATCTTGTACTGGCAATAGCCGCACAGTCCAACGCCACCGAATTTTTACCCATTGGCATGTTGCTCCTGGTTGTTCTGGAACTTAATCACGCAGAAATCTTGCTTGTTCATCTTCCTGGTATAAGCCTGTTAAGCGGTCGCATCTTGCATGCCCGCGCGATGTTAACCGATAATTTAAAACTGCGTGTTCTCAGCATGAAAATAACGATTTACACTCTGCTATTATTGGTAGCTGCCAATTTAATCTACCTGCTATTTGGCAAGCAGGGTTAATAATATAAACAACAAGGGCCTGCAACACGCATGACAAACCTGTTCTCATTAGGCGTTTTACTGCTGATAACCATCGTTTCTGCCGTGCTTTGCCACAAAATGGCAAAAAAACGTGGCAGAAATCCTGTTTTCTGGGGTTCCATGGGGGTTTTATTTGGCCCCGTGGCCATTCCGATTATCTTTGTATTAAAAAAAAGCTGAATTGATGATAAAATAAGCATACTTTATGTATCTTTTAAGACAGACAATGATCGCCATAAAAGACACAATTTCGACAATGCCTTAAGTAAACAGGCAACTATGCATATTTTCAGGAGAAGATGATGACAATAGAAAAAGCACTTTTTAGATTTGCGGGTGTTATGGTAATGATTAGCGCGCTGTTAACCTTGTTTCATAGCCCTTTATGGGCCTGGTTTACCTTGTTTATTGGCTTTAATGCCTTTCAAAGCACCTTTACCGGCATCTGCCCTCCGGGTTGGATAATGAGAAAAATGGGGATGAAATCAGAAAAGGAAATGGCCGCTCAGTCGTAGCCGTTTAACGCCATCCCGA
>JALTLP010000091.1 GCA_027001895.1 Chromatiales bacterium
ACCAATGACTTAATCGAGTTACGTAACCTTGCCGATACAGCAAGCCTGATTATTGAATCGGCAATGCAGAGAAAAGAAAGCCGTGGTCTGCACTATACCCTGGACCACCCTAAAACATTAAAAGAAAAAACCAATACCATTCTTACCCCGACTACGTATAAGGAAAACAGGGACGTTCATATAAATACAACAACTGTTTTCCAGAGTTAATTAAAACCGGCTACCCCTGTTGCAACATCGGTTTATTCCCGGATTTTAATTGCTGTATCGCAGGCAAAACAATACGAAGCTTTTTATATAACAGGGCAGGCAACATATCATAAAATATTGGCAGCCTGATGCTTTTATAAGGCCCCACTTTAAAGTGTAAAACAATCAGCCACTCGGTCACCATGTAATCCGGTTGTAGCGACACCAGTAAAGGCTTGTCTTTATATCCTAATATCCACATCCCATCAGCACGATATTTAAGTTGTTGTAATGTTGATAACTGTCTGTAAACGCCCCGGTAATAATAAAAACTGGCCACAACCAGTACACCCAGAAAGATATTTACAATAATATGAACATACACCTTATATAATATAATGGCGAAAGCCAGTGTATGTAAAACAACGATCAGAGCCAGAAGTATTTTTGAAGGTCTAAGCGTCAGGACCGGCAGCGAGACGAATTTTTTTTGCGACATCAGCAATATCCTTATCGTATGGAATTACCCGCCCCGTTAAATAATCGAGTAACATCTGATCCGGCGTTTCAAGCAACACGGAAAAGGTTTGTTTTTGTTCGGGGCTGAGATTTTCGTAGGCTTTATCCATAAAGCTTTGTAAAAATAAATCGAGTTCCAGCATACCACGGCGGCATTGCCAGCGTAAACGAGCTTGTTCTTTATTATCTGTTTGTGTTTCTGTTGTCATTTATTTTATATTTTAAGATTGCTTCGTTGCACTCGCAATGACAATATTCAAGCTTTACTTTTATAACCTCTAAGATACTCAATAACACGTAATTAAGAATTTTTTAGCAGATAGTGAGAAGGTTGAGTACAAGGCGGATTTAATTTTAAAAAACGGAGCTTACAAATAGTAAGTGAGTATTTTGAAATTAAATCCAACACAGTAATCGACCCACTCGTTATTCACTTTAAATTAGAATATGTCTTTCAACATCATCTCTTTAATACTATTAATAGCCTTCGTCGGATTTAAATTTTTCGGACAAACATTCACGCAATTCATAATGGAATGACAGCGAAATAATTTATAGGGCCCTTCCAGTTCTTTTAAACGATTTTCGGTATCCTGATCGCGGTTATCCGCCAGGAACCGGTATGCCTGAAGCAATGCTGCAGGCCCACGGAATTTGTCCGGGTTCCACCAGAATGACGGGCAAGAGGTTGAACAACAGGCACATAAAATACATTCGTATAAACCGTCCAGTTTTTCACGCTGTTGAGGTGTTTGTTTAAACTCAATTTCAGGTACAGGATCGTTAACCGTTAAATACGGTTTTATTGAACGATAGTGATGGAAAAACTGCCCCATATCAATAACCAGATCACGTATCACCGGCATACCGGGCAACGGACGTATTTCAACCGGTTGTTTTAGCTCGGTCACCCTGGTTAAACAGGCAAGTCCATTCTTGCCATTTATATTCATACCGTCTGAACCACATACACCTTCACCACAGGAATGCCGGAATGCCAGCGTTTCATCATCCTGTTTTATTTTAATAAGAGCATCACGTAACATCATCTCAGGTGTTACGTTATCCAGAACATAGTCCTGCATATATGGCTTTGAATCTGTTTCTGGATTATAACGATAAATCCTGAAACGCATTGATGTTATTCCCTGAGACGCCATTATTGATTACCTCGATAAAACATAACCGTCTGCAACCCCTAGTAGACACGCTCTTTCGGTGGAAAGGTTTCTACTGACATTGGTTTCATTCTTACCGGCTTGTATTCAAGTCGCCGACCTTCTTTATAAAACAGCGAATGTTTCAGCCAGTTATTATCATCACGCTCGGTAAAATCAATGCGCGAATGTGCACCGCGACTTTCTTCACGATTTAACGCAGAAGTTACAGTTGCAACGGCAATATCAACCAGGTTCTCAAGTTCCATAGCTTCTATTCGTGCTGTGTTAAAAACTTTACTGTGATCTTTTAAGCGTACATTTTGTAACCTGCTTTCTATTTGCAGTACCTGATTTAAACATTCCTGCAATACATCCTGTGTACGGAACACGCTGCAATTTTGTTCCATAATGGTTTGCAGTTCATCTTTTAGTTCAGGAACTGATTCACCATCACCTTTTTTATCCCAACGCTGTAAATGCGCCATGGCTTTTTCTACACTTGCATCATCAATAGCATGGTGATAACGATTCGCATCGAGATAGTCAATGATATGGTTACCTGCCGCACGACCAAACACCACGATATCGAGTAAAGAATTCCCTCCCAGGCGATTTGCACCATGTACCGATACACAGGCACATTCACCCACTGCATACAAACCCGGAATAGGTTCTTCCCCGGTATCAACGGGTACAACAACCTGACCAAAGCGATCTGTTGGTATACCACCCATGGTGTAATGCGCTGTTGGGAAAACAGGTATTGGTTCTTCGACCGGATCGATATGTAAAAATGTTCGGCTGGTTTCACAAATACCGGGCAGGCGTTTATCGAGAACTTCTTTACCAAGATGATCCAGCTTTAACATAACGTGATCACCGTTCGGGCCACAACCGCGCCCTTCGCGCACTTCGGTGGCGATAGAACGACTGACAACATCGCGACTGGCAAGATCTTTAGCATGCGGTGCATAACGCTCCATAAAACGCTCACCGTCTTTATTAATAAGGTAACCCCCTTCACCACGCGCGCCTTCGGTTATTAACATACCGCGTCCGGCAATCCCGGTAGGATGGAACTGAAAGAATTCCATATCTTCTAATGGAATACCGGCACGCAATGCCATTGCAAGGCCATCACCGGTATTAATTTTTGCATTGGTATTGGTTCTGAACAACTGCCCTGCACCACCGGTTGCTAACAACGTGGTCTTGGCTTCAATAAGGAGTGGTTCACCGGTTTCAATTTCAAGCACCAGCGCACCAATAATAAAACCGTTTTTATCTTTAAGTAAATCAACTGCAAAAAATTCATCAAAAAAATGTGTTTTTGCTTTTATATTTTGCTGATACAAAGCATGTAAGATGGCATGACCGGTTCTGTCTGCTGCAGCACAGGTTCGGGCGGCTTGTTCACCACCAAAGTTCTGGCTTTGTCCACCAAATGGACGTTGATATATTTTGCCATTATCAAGACGAGAAAAAGGTACACCCTGATGTTCCAGTTCAATAACCAGGTGAGATGCTGCACGACACATATACTCTATCGCATCCTGGTCACCCAGATAATCACTGCCCTTAATTGTGTCATACATATGCCAGTGCCAGTTATCTGGCACCACATTGGCAAGTGCCGCATTCATACCACCTTGCGCGGCAACGGTGTGTGAGCGGGTTGGAAAAACCTTGGACACCACTGCAACATTTGCATCGGCCTGCGACAACTGCAAAGCAGCCCTTAAACCTCCACCACCGGCACCAATAACCAGCGTATCAAATTTTCGTATAGGTAGACTCAAAGTTTCACCAGTGTAAATAAAATATAAGTTATCCAGACAGACAGGCTAATAAGCAATGCCATCACCAGGTTTAATACAATCAATCGCGCAATCGTATGATGAACGTAATCGATCACCACATCTCGCACACCTATCCAGGCATGCACCATGATTGCAATAAAAAATAACAAGACCAGAATATTGGTAAACAGGTTAGTAAAAAGTGCTCGCCAACCGGCATAAGAAACCACCGGGTTGTAAAACAACACCCCCATAACGACCAGCAAACAAACAAGAATATAAATTGCAGATACACGCTGCAAAAACCAGGCTCGGAATCCATGCGCCTGCCAGCTCATAACACCACCTTATATATTAAAGCGACAAAGGTAATTATGACTAGTATCTGAACCAACCAGGCCATTTTAAGTGCGGGCTGACGCATAATGGCAATATCAAGGTCGAGAAGTAAAAAACGGATGCCCGCAAAAAAGTGATGGCTAATCGCCCAAAGCAGGATAATATTGGCCAGCTTGCCACCCGCTGAATTTAAAATGGATACAACGTGAGTAAAGCCTGCTTCATCGACCAACGAGTTTGATAATAACCACATGATATAGGGGATTGACAAAAACAGTACAATTCCAGAAACTCGATGCAGAAAAGAAACCACAGCCGTCACCGGCATTCTGATTTTGAGTAAATTTAAGTGTTTCGGCCTTTTTACATCAGCCAGACTATTGTTATTTTTAATATCCATTTGTCTGTTAAGTGTAGAACAATTCGCAGATGCGTCCAGTAATTTTTTAAAACCGAATCAACACCTTGAAATATGTATTTTATGTAACAATAGACAAATGTAAAATCATTTCAGGAAAATAATTTAAACATTGGTATTTATATGCAACAAGATTGGCAAGACTTTTTAGTAAGCAAAGGCGCAACCTTAGCGGGTAGCACGGTAGAATCTTTTTCACAGCAAAATGACGAAACAACCACCGAAGGGCACTCGATATTATGTGATTTATCGCATTATGCAATCTTTCGGGCCAGCGGTAGTGATGCAAGCAATTTCTTACAGGGGCAGCTTAGTAACGATATTAATCAGGTAAACGAAAGCCGGTCGCAATTAAGCGCGTATTGCAGCCCCAAGGGAAGAGCGCTGGCGCTACTACGTATTATTAAACAAGGCGAAGACTACTTATTAATCTTGCCTGCTGAAATCGCAGAGAAAACAATCAACCGCCTTAAAATGTTTATTCTGCGCAGCGATGTCAGTATCGAAAATGCCAGTGATGCATTTTTCCACTTCGGTGTTTGTGGTAAAAATGCCAGCGAATCCATATCTGCCGCATTAGCAACCAAGGAACTTCCCACTGAAACGGACCAGGCAAGTCTACTTGATGGCACCAATATTATAAAACTGGCTGGCCAACCGGATCGCTACGAACTGCTCGGCCCTTATTCTGAAGCCCGATCAACCTGGGAAAAACTGCAACAAACAGCCGAAGCTGCCGGGCATGCAAGCTGGGAGCTGCAACAAATTAATGCCGGTATTCCAGAAATATTAACAAATACATCTGAAGCCTTTGTTCCTCAAATGCTAAACCTGCAGCTTATTAACGCAGTTAACTTTAAAAAGGGCTGTTACCCTGGGCAGGAAATCGTTGCCCGCACCAAATACCTGGGCAAACTTAAAAAACGGCTGTTTCTGGCTGAAATAGCCGGTAATCAGCCGCTTGAAATTGGGACAGGTATTTACGAAAGCGGTGAAAACCAGCAAAGTGTGGGTAAAATTGTGCTAGCCGCCCCTCTCACAGAGGACACAACTCGTATTTTAGCCGTTTTACAAATATCTTCAGTGGAAAACCAGCCATTATCGCCAGGCCAAAAAGGTGGCGAGGCGCTCAAGCTGCTGGAGCTGCCCTATTCTCTCGAAGAATAAAGCGGGCACCTGGAAAAAATCTAATAAATCTTGCAAATAAAACCCTTAAGCTTGGCGTTTCACTGCCGATATATTGAGAAGAATAAATAACTCAAGGTAGAGACGGATGTCAGACGCAATCGCAGAAACGTTTATAAATGATTTATTAAAAGAGCTGGAAGACGAAACACTGATACTTCCAACTTTACCCGAAGTGGCTTTACAGGTACGCGATGCTCTGGCCGATGAAGAAAAGTCACTTGCCGATGTCAGCAAAGTTATCACCACCGATGCTGCCTTGTCTGCCCGCCTTATTCAAGTATCAAACAGCCCATTACTCCGAACCACCCGTACTATTGATTCGGTAGAAGCCGCGGTTACCCGTATGGGCAGTAATATGGTGCGCAATCTGGTTACCAGTATTGTCATGGAGCAAATGTTCCAGGCAACCTCCGATGCAACCGATAAACGTTTAAGAAAATTATGGGAACACAGCACCCAGGTTGCAGCCATAGCCAGTGCATTAACCAGTCAGTTTACAAAATTAAAATCTGATATTTCATTACTCGGTGGACTTGTTCATGATATCGGTGCCTTACCTATACTTAGCCGGGTTGAAGATGTACCAGAAATTTTAAACAATGAAGCTCTGCTTGATAAAATTATTAGGGAGACACATTGCAAGGTGGGCAAGAAAATATTAGACAAATGGAATTTCCCACCAGAACTGGTTGCTGTTGCTGCCGAGCATGAAGATTTAAGTCGTAATTCCGGCAGTGATATCGACTATGTGGATATTATCCAGGTAGCCAATCTACAAACATATATTGGTACAGACCATCCTATGACACAGCATGACTGGAATACAGTTCCTTCGTTTAAAAAACTCGGCTTAACCGCAGATGTTAATGTTGTCGAAATGGATGAAACCAGTGAAGAAATTGCAGCCATGCAGGGAGCCCTGTCGGGTTAAATTGCTTCGCTTCTAGCTTCCTATTCAAAAAGTGTTTTTACGTGCCAGGTTGGCACGAATAAACACCTTAAAAAAATATAAAACAAGATTGCCACGCTCACTTCGTGCGCTCGCAATGACCTTTTTTGTCGTTGCAATAACCCCTTTTGTCTTTGCGAGGAGTGAAAC
>JALTLP010000092.1 GCA_027001895.1 Chromatiales bacterium
GTGATGAGCAGGTCTTTAATAACCGTCTGGTCATGGCCAGCGGCTTTGCAATTATTTTTATTTTAGTGCTTGTTACCCGCCTTGTTTATCTGCAAATTATTAACCAGCAACACTACGCCACACTTTCAGAAAACAACCGCGTTAGTATTAAACCCATTCAACCCATTCGCGGTCTTATCTACGATCGGAACGGCGTGCTACTGGCCGAAAATATTCCCAGCTTTACACTTGAGCTGATACCTGAACATATAAAAGATATGCCGGCAACGCTTAAAAAGTTGCAACAAGTGATTACCATTACAGATAACGACCTTAAACGTTTTCATAAAAAACTTAAGCGCAAGCGCCGCTTTGAAGGGGTTACCTTACGTTATCGTTTATCTGAAGACGAAGTCGCCAGACTATCGGTTAAACAATACACCCTGCCCGGCGTTGAAATACGCGCTGAACTATCACGCCACTACCCTCTAGGAAAATTAACCGCCCATAGTATTGGTTACGTAAGCAGTATCAGTGAACGTGAACTGCAAAAAATGGATGCTTCCAACTACAGCGGTACCAGCCAGATAGGTAAAATAGGTATCGAAAAACAATACGAGTCCCTGCTGCATGGAAGAATTGGACTGCAGAAAGTTGAAACCAATGCCAGTGGCCGGATCCTCAGAGTACTTGATCGGGAGTTACCGGTACCGGGGGAAAACCTGTTTCTTAATATTGATATACGTTTGCATTCAATCGCTGAACAGGCTTTTAGCGGCCATAACGGTGCGCTTGTTGCACTCAACCCGAACAACGGTAATGTCCTGGCATTAACAAGCTTTCCCAGCTTTGACCCCAACCTGTTTGTGAATGGTATTGATACAGAGAACTACAGCCGCCTTCGAAAATCACCGGACCAACCTCTGTTTAACCGTGCAATACAGGGTCGTTATCCGCCTGGCTCAACCATAAAACCGTTTATCGGTCTGGCCGGGCTTGAGCTGGATATTACCCGGCAAGCGGATGAACTCAACTGTCCGGGCTGGTATATGTTAAAAAACGATGAACGCCGTTATCGAGACTGGAAAAAACGTGGCCATAAAGAAACCGACCTACGCAAAGCCATTGTCGAGTCCTGCGATGTTTATTTTTATGATCTTGCTTTAAACCTTGGCATCGATAATCTTTCGTCTTACCTTGCACAATTTGGTCTGGGGAAAAAAACCGGCATCGATCTTGGTCATGAGTCAGCCGCCTTGCTACCATCACGTGAATGGAAAAAGCGCACCCGGCGCTTGCCGTGGTTTCCCGGCGAAACACTGATTACCGGCATAGGCCAGGGCTTTATGTTAACCACACCATTACAACTTGCAAGCGCGACAGCCACCCTGGCTTTAAATGGACAACGCCAACGACCACAAATGATTTATGCTGTACAGGATCCAAAAATAGAAATCCTTAATCTTAAACCACCTAAATCCCTTAGCCCGGTTCCGATTATAAAACAGCAAAACTGGGATTATATAAAAAGTGCAATGAAAGATGTTGTACATAGCCTGCATGGTACTGCTCGCAGTATCAATCGAAACCTGACATATAAAATGGCTGGCAAAACCGGTACTGCGCAGGTTCATGGAATAAAACAGGACGAGGAATACGATGAAAGCAAAACCAGAAAAAAACTGCGTGACCATGCCCTGTTTATTGCCTTTGCACCGGTAGAAAAACCTGAAATTGTTGTCGCCTTGATTGTTGAAAACGGTGGTCATGGTGGTTCGGTTGCCGCACCGATTGCACGTAAGGTGATTGATGACTATTTATCCAGACTGAAAAAACCAGGGATAAAATAAAATGATTCTTGATCAGGAACAAAGCCTTACAACCAGTAACGATTTTATTCGCAAAAAATGGACTTCTCGATTTCACGTCGATATCCCACTGCTTATCGCATTGTTACTGCTGCTAACCCTTGGCATGTTTGTTTTATACAGCGCAACCGGGCAGAACATGAGCATTGTTACCCGTCAACTGACACATATTGTTATTGCCCTGGTTCTTATGCTGGCCATTGCACAGTTACGCCCACAAACAATACAGTTCTGGGCTCCGTGGCTGTTTATTCTTGGGGTTGTTTTATTAATTATTGTTTTGCTTGCCGGTGACGTAGGTAAAGGTGCACAACGCTGGTTAAACCTTGGATTCTTCCGTTTTCAGCCATCAGAAATTATGAAGCTTGCTCTGCCAATGATGCTGGCCTGGTATATTTCCGAGTTCAGCCTGCCACCGACTGGTAAACGCCTGTTAACCGCTGTTTTTATGTTAACGGTTCCGACCCTGCTGGTGGCCAAACAACCTGACCTTGGAACGGCCTTGCTGATTGCCAGCTCAGGCTTTTTTGTTTTATTACTGGCTGGCTTGCGTTGGAAGATTATTGCTTCTGTAATTGTATTAATTCTTTCCAGTGCACCTTTAGTCTGGAGTTATGTATTACACGACTATCAACGCAGCCGTATTCTTACCTTGCTCAATCCCGGAGACGATCCACTGGGAAGCGGTTATCATATTATTCAATCAACCATTGCAATAGGTTCCGGGAGTATTTATGGTAAAGGCTGGTTAAACGGAACCCAGTCTCATCTGGACTTTTTACCGGAACGTTCTACCGATTTTATTTTCGCGGTATTCAGTGAAGAGTTTGGTTTTATCGGTTGCCTGTTATTACTGTTATTGTACCTGTATATTATTGGTCGCGGACTGGTAATAGCAAATCAGGCACAGGATACCTTCAGCCGGTTACTGGCTGGTAGTTTGACTTTTACATTTTTTGTTTATATTTTTGTGAACATTGGAATGGTCTCGGGCATTCTTCCGGTTGTGGGTGTACCTTTACCCCTGATCAGTTACGGTGGAACATCCATTGTAACCCTGATGGTGGCCTTTGGTATTTTAATGTCCATACAAACGCATCGCAGACTGATTAGTAACTAACTATGACCCGTTTTAAAACTGCAAAGCAGGCAAAAGATTATATAAAGAGTTATAAAATATTATGAAGTTATTTATTCATTCCATACAACAAAACAGCCACACATTATTACTGATTGTTTTATCACTCCTGTTCACTGCAACAGTACTGGCCAAAGATTCTGCGCCACGTCCTTTCGATGACATAAAACCGATTAACCAGTTTATACGCGAAATGGTACAAAAACACACGTTCAGACAAACTTACCTTGAAGAACTTTTCCAGAAAACAAGGTTACACCCCAGCATACTTGAGGCCATTTCACGACCAGCCGAAGCCAAGCCCTGGTATGATTACCGCCCCATTTTTGTTACCCCATCACGTATCAAAGGGGGCGTTGAATTCTGGGAAAAATATAAACAGGCTCTAGAGCTGGCTAGCAACACGTTTGGTGTACCGGAAGAAATTATTGTCAGTATTATTGGCGTTGAAACACGTTATGGCCGCCACACCGGTCGCTATCCGATTATCGATTCGCTTTCAACACTGGCCTTTGCCTACCCACCGCGCAGCAAGTTTTTCAGAAGTGAACTGGAACAGTTCCTGTTAATGACCCGGGAAGAACAACTCGACCCGCTTACCTTAAAGGGATCCTATGCCGGTGCAATGGGGATGCCACAGTTTATATCCAGTAGCTTCAGACGTTATGCGGTGGATTTTGACAAGTCCGGGCAACGCAATTTATGGGAAAGCCCGGTCGATGCCATCGGCAGTGTCGCCAACTATTTTAAAAAACATCACTGGCATCCAGGCGAACCGATTGCATCAAAAGTCAGCGTGCATGGAGAGCGTTACCGTTTACTGTTGTCCAAAGGCATCAAGCCAGACAAAACCCGGCAGGAATTACTCGATAACGGCGTGATTCTTCCGGATGGCTTGCCCGCACAGCTTAAAGGCCGGTTACTTTCCTTTGAAACAAAGGATGGCCCCGAGTACTGGGTGGGCTGGCATAACTTTTATGTTATTTCCCGCTACAACCACAGCGCACTTTATTCAATGGCGGTTTACCAGTTAAGCGAAAAAATCCATGCACAATATAATGAAACAGACTAAACTCATGGTATTAACAAACTGTCATTAAAACAGATGTAACATGGCAAACAATTTTAATAATCCTTATTCACGGCTTTACGGGCTTTTGTTACTCGTTGCCCTTTTAGCAGCCTGTAGCAGCCAGCCTTCACGTTATTCACAAAAACATGACAGTGGTCCTGACCGTTATGTTAATCATCATGCAGTAGCAAATGCTGTTCCACGCAGCGAACCTAAGAGCAAAGGCGGCAATAAACATTACAAGGTAAACGGTAAACATTACCGTGTTATGGCTTCTGCCAGAGGTTACAAACAACGTGGTATTGCCTCGTGGTATGGCAAAAAGTTCCACGGCCACCGTACTTCTAATGGTGAAATCTACGATATGTATCAAATGTCGGCTGCACATAAAACCCTGCCATTACCAACCTATGTGCGTGTTACCCATTTAAAAAATGGCCGTAGCGTTATTGTCAGGGTGAATGATCGTGGCCCCTTCCACCGTAACCGGCTTATTGACCTGTCTTACGTGGCTGCAAAAAAACTGGGCATCACCTCAACCGGCACCGGGGTTGTTGAAGTTGAAGCTATCGATCCAGAAGAATATAACAAACCGGCCGCACGCCACAAACCGGTAAAATCTCGCAACGGCGAAAACTTTAATATTTACCTGCAAGCCGGGGCATTTTCACAGCAACAAAATGCCAATGAACTGCAGTTTAAAATCATCAGTCTCGATCTGCCCTACTCTACTTCGGTAAAATTTGACCCTTACCAGAAATTATACAAAGTTCGACTTGGGCCATTTGCCAGCGTTGACCTGGCAGACACCGTCAGCAATACGCTTTATCAAAACAAAATAGATAACGCCTATATTGTCATTGACTAGCGAGCTGCTGCTGATTATTGACCCGCCACACAAAATACCTGACTACGCTGGGCTTCAAAGCAGCAAATGGTTACAATAGCCTTATCGATTTAACCATTTTCAGGAATTTTCATGCGACAAGTTCAACCGTTTTCCCAACTGTTTTCGTATATTGTTTTAACCAGCCTGCTCCTGTTTAACGGCAGTGCCTGGTCAAAATCAGTCAGTCTGGTGCCGGCTCCACCAACCGTAAAAGCACACGCTTACTTGTTAATGGACTTTAACAGTGGCCGAATGATTGTTTCAAAAAACGCAGAAAAGCGGGTTGAACCCGCCAGTCTGACCAAGTTAATGACAGTCTACGTCACTCTTTACGAACTCAGCAAAAACAATATAAAACTCGAAGACCAGGTAAAAATAAGCGAAAAAGCCTGGCGTATGAAAGGTTCACGTATGTTTATTGAAGTGAACTCATGGGTCAGTGTTAATGAATTGCTGCATGGTGTCATTATCCAGTCTGGTAACGATGCCAGTGTCGCATTGGCAGAACATATTGCCGGTAGTGAATCGGCCTTTGCAGATCTGATGAATCAACATGCTGCCAACCTTGGCATGGACAATACACATTTTGTAAACAGCACGGGCTGGCCAAATAAAAACCATTACACCACGGTAAAAGATCTTGCCGTACTGACCCAGGCACTTATTCGCAACTTCAAAGAACATTACTCCCTGTTCAAGGTTAAATACTATACCTACAACGGGATTAAACAACCCAACCGTAACCGTTTACTATGGACCGACAATCGTGTCGATGGCGTTAAAACCGGGCATACTGAATCGGCGGGTTATTGCCTGGTATCATCTGCCAAACAAAAAAATATGCGATTAATATCCATTGTAACCGGCACCAACAGCGAAAATGCACGTGAAACGGCATCGCGTAAACTGCTCAGTTACGGTTTCCGTTTTTACGAAACTTACCCACTTAATAAGGCACATGAAACCCTGACAACTCAACGACTCTGGAAAGGTGAAAAAGATGAAATTAACCTTGGCCTGGCCGAAGATCTGTATATAACAATACCTAAAGGCAACCGTTCAAAAATCAGGGCAAACATGAAACTCGACAGCATGATTACGGCACCGGTTACAAAAGGACAAAAGTTTGGCACGGTGAATGTTATGCTCGGCGAACAGGTTCTTGCAACAAAGCCACTGGTTGCACTTAATAATATTAAGGAAGCCGGGTTCTTTGGCAAGTTAATTGATAACATCCTGTTAATGTTTAACTGATATGAATACAACTGCACAACAGGCCGTTAATACCAATACCAGCACATGCTATCTTAATGGTGAGTTTGTTCCATTAAAAGATGCAAAAGTATCCGTGCTGGATCGCGGTTTTATTTTTGCTGACGGAATTTACGAAGTGATCCCCGCTTTTGCCGGTAAACTTTTCCGACTCGATCATCACCTCGACAGGCTACAAACCAACCTTGCGGCAATAAAAATAAATAATCCTTATAGCAACGAACAATGGCAGGCAATATTAACTGATCTAATTAATAAAAATAACGCTGCAAACACAGACAGCTCTGTGTATATACAAATTACCCGCGGAGTTGCAAAACGTGACCATGTCTTTCCTGAAAACTCAACACCCACTGTATTTGCAATGCTTAACCCTCTGCCACCGGCCAACCCTGAAAAACTAAAAAAGGGTTTAAGTGTTATAACACTTGAAGATATTCGCTGGGATTATTGCAATATCAAATCTATTTCATTGCTCGGTAATATTA
>JALTLP010000093.1 GCA_027001895.1 Chromatiales bacterium
GTGTTAACTATGCAAGATTACTGGAAACAGGAAAAGATCTTGCAGAAAAAATAATAAAACGTCGCCTGATAGAAAAACTTGCACGAAAATATTTTTTATCTTTTATGCTGAGTAAAAAATTATTTCCCGCTGTCATCAACAGTATACAGATTTTCCTGCGCATATTACCCGGCGCCATTCGTTCTAAAGTAAGCATTTCCAGAACCGCTCTGGACTGGCCGGTAACAGAACACAAACGCAAGGTGCTGTTGTTAACCGGTTGTGCGCAAAATACATTGGCACCGGATATTGACCGACAACTTGCGCATTTACTGGATCGATGTTCTGTTCAGGTTATTCCGGTAAGCGGTTGTTGCGGTGCTTTACCACAGCATATGTCTGCCGAAGAAAAAGCCCGCTCGATAATAAAAAACAATATCGACCAGTGGCAACCCTATATCAAAAAGGGTATTGAGGCCATTATCATGTCTTCTTCCGGTTGTGGGGTTACTTTAAAAGATTACAGGCAAATCCTGCAATATGATTTACAATACAAAGACAAGGCCGAACAAATAAGCTCACTGGTAAAAGACCCTGTAGAATTACTGGAAGACCAGTTCGATAAATTAAAACAAAAGAATAACATACTCCTCTCGTTTCATGCACCGTGTACCTTACAACATGGGCTGGGTATGCATACTCATGTTGAGTCGTTATTAAAAAAACTGGGGTATACACTCAACACAGTAAAAGACGCACATATGTGCTGTGGCTCGGCAGGTAGTTATTCTGTATTTCACCCGATTATTGCTAATAAACTGCTTGTAAAAAAACTGGCATCGCTGGAAGAACAAACAATCGGGGTGATAGCTACATCAAACATTGGTTGTCTGCTGCATTTAAAATCCAAAGCACGATACCCTGTTAAACACTGGCTATCACTGGTTTATGAAAATCTTGACCAGTAAAATTATTTTAAAGAACTTTTCCTGGCAGGCTTAAAGATAGTTACCAATTTGGTAATAAACAAAAGAACAAACAACCACTTGCTAATCGTTGCCAGCAAATACCAGATATCATTATTTGATTTTAATATATCAAACTGCTTTACAAACAATACTTCACAGGCACCGTTACCGGTATCAGTTCTTACCAAACTGGTTAATCTTCTCCAGTTCGGATTGCTACGCGGAGAATAATTTACCAGCATACCTTTAACATGAATCTGATCCCCAATTTTAACCTGGCGTATTTCATTTCGGACAATAGCATCATCAGATAGCAAATGGTTGTTTGATAACTTGTTAAAGTCAAAAACGATATTACCTGGCCATTGCGCATAACATGTAAAGTCACCACTACTAAAACTGACATTATGGTAATCACTACTGGCGACATTCTCACCCCATATAACGCAGATGTCTTTAATGTCCACCGATGCGTCGGTGTGCATAATGTCGGCCCAACTGTTTATATTATTTTTTGTTACAACCAGCCCCCAAAGTTCATATTTAGCTAACGGTTCAACGTCATACATTTCACCCCGATAAAAAAATGA
>JALTLP010000094.1 GCA_027001895.1 Chromatiales bacterium
CACTGACCTTATAGCCTGCCTGTGCCAGAATAAAGGCAGCAGCGGAACTTCTGCGGCCGGTATTACAATAACAAATATACTGTTTGCTATTGTCCAGTTCTTTCATCCGCATACGAATTTCATGTAACGGAATATTAATCGCTTTGGGTAAATGGCTATGTGTAAACTCACTGGCATGACGTACGTCCAGCCAGGTATCCCCTTTTAATACACGCGGTCGCGCTTCTTCGGGGGAAACACGGTTTAACATTGGCTCTTTTAGTAACTGGTCGAAGTCCTTCTTGGACAACTTCATGAGTACGCCATCGGTCATCATGGTAATGGATGCATTGCGTTGACCACCGGAAACCAGTGACTCTTCACCAAAACTGGCACCGGCTTTTAACTGTGCTAACTCGATGGTACGGGTTACCTTTGCTTCGCCATCGGTTAATACATAAAAGGTATCACCCGGTTCACCTTGCTGAACAATCGTCTCGCCTTTTGCAACCGGAATTGATTCCATTTTTTCAAGTAAATCTTTTATATTAGCCGGCGGCAAATTTTTAAAAGCCATAATATGGCGCATACGACGCATCCAGGCACCCTTTTCAATCATCGGTTCGGCCGTCTCATCCAGCTCTGCAGCCACTTTTTCTGTAGCCGGTTGAATTTGTGGGGTGGCTTCTTTTGTTTTTGCAGCAGGCCTTTGTTCAACGGCTACGTCACCCTCATCGCCCACATCGACAGCCGTATCAATTTGTTCCGTGGCCGGTTCATCTTCGCTTTCAATAATTAATGTCGCAGCCAGGTCTTTAACATCTGTTTTTGCCTCGGCTGACTGCTCATCCGACTCGCTTGTCTTGCTGGCTTCTTCAGCGGCAGCCTCGGCTTCAGCTTCAGCTTTTTTCTCATCCTCAAGTTCTTCCTGAACGGCAAGTTGATCCCACATCATCATGTAATCAAGCACACTGTTATCAATACGCAAAAACTCAACCAGACCCAGCGCAACACAGGAAACCTGCCTGGGCTGGCTGTCGTCGAGTGGGAACTTGGCACTGTTATGCCGGGAGCTGATAATTTCATCAAAACTGCCATCCGAGGAACTTAGCTGCACATCGCCCTGTAATAAGTACAAGGTCTGGTTATCCAGATCGCCCTCACGGAACAGACTCACCCCAATACTGACTCGCTCAACATAGGCCAGTTTTGCAAGTTCTTCGAGACGCTCGTTCGAAAGTGCAGAAATGGGTTCCAGGCGCATTAAACGCTCTATTTGAATTGTTGAATTTTTAGCCATATTTATAAAAGTGCTTTTAAATTTATAGTTTAACTCTCAAGTTTAATACTGATTTATCGCTTTGTGTCAGTTATTTCCTACAAAATTTAGCACGAAATCGGTACTACGTTGCATAATTCAAACAAAATTGAGCTAAATCAGTTAATCACTTTAAAATATTAAAGTTTACTGCATTACCAGTCGCTAGCTTAAGGGCGAAAAATAATTATTATATTACCGGGTTAAAAAATGCAGGAAATGTCGATAAACAATGTCGTAAAAATTTTGCTCGACAAGCTACAAATACCCTACACCAATATAGAGTGCCCTGACAGCATCACGCTCACAGAAAACTGGGCCAACCAGGCTGTTCCTGCAGAACAACGGGTGCGAGTGGTATTGATGCGAGATAACACCATTTCTGTTATGGCAATGATTCCTGCCAGCTACCAGCTAAACCTGGAAAAATTAAAAAGCCTTTTAAAAAGAAAGCCCATGCGCTTTCTGGATGTAAAGGAACATAAAAAATTTATTAATTATTTTATTAAAAATCCCCGTCAGCTTCATTTAAAAATGGGGGTGCAGCTAATAATTGATGAAGCCCTGACAAACCAGGATTATGTTTATTTTGAATCACCCATTTCCGGACAGATTATTAAAATAGATGCCGGCAACCTTGAAAGCCTCGCGGCTGATGCCCTGCTTGGCAGCACCTTTTCTGACCACCGCATCCCGGCAGAAAGTACAACGAACACCGAGTCCGTGAAACAGTTCGATCTTAAAGAACGTATCAATAATATTAAACAGTTACCAGCCATGCCCGAAGTGGCAACGCGACTGCTTGAATTACGCAATAACCCGGAAGCAACGGTTGAGCAACTGGCTGAAATCATTATTTTAGATCCGGCAATCTCGGCACAGGTTATCCGCTATGCCAATTCCCCTTTTTTTGGCCAACAGGGCAAGGTTAATTCCCTGTCGGATGCAATTTTTCGGGTACTGGGTTACGAGTCCGTTATGCATCTCGCGTTGGGCATTGCTATGGGCAAGGTGTTTCACCTGCCGTCGGGAGGCCCTGTTGGTCAGACCCGGATCTGGCAAAATGCCACCTACAGTGCCGCCCTTTGCCAAAACATGGCGGCCAAAATAAAGGGGCGTTTCGATATTAAGCCAGCCGTTGCTTATTTAAGCGCACTGCTGCATAACATTGGCTTTATGATTGTCGGCCAACTATTCAAACAGGAGTTCCAGTGGCTTAACAAGGTTATCAAGGCAGAATACGAGTCACCGATCACACTGGTTGAACAGCGACTGCTCGGCGTAAACCATACTGAAGTGGCGGCCATGCTAATGAAACACTGGGACATGCCAACCGAAGTGATTGCCGTTGCTCAACAACACCACAATGACAACTACGAAGGGCAACACTCGGAATATGTAAAGCTGATGCAAATCGCCGACCGGCTGCTTAAAAACCATAATATGTCAGATGCCGCCAGCGAAGAAATTCCACCAGAGCTTTATGAATACTTTGGCTTAAGCGAAGAACAGTTATACGAATCGCTTGATGAAATTCTTCAGGGTAAGGACGATCTCGATGCCATGACCATGGCAATGATAGCCTGAAGCTAAAGCGGGTAATAAAACGTTAGATTCTTAGGCCACCGAGTCGTTTCATCGACTGATGGCGGTGCCAGAAATAACCAAGCGCCAGGCCAAGTATCAGGCTTATCAGCAACCAGACAATCTGCATCCCGCTGGCAACTGACTTTACACTGGAAACAATCTGGATAGCCTGATTACGTTGTAATTCGGCGCGTTGAGCCTTAAGTGTGTCAATTTTGTCATTAAGAATTGAATTGGCCTCTTCAAGAGCCGCCCGGGTTTTTTCGATGTCCTCCAGTTGCTTCTGTACTTCCTGGTACTTCCTGTTCATATCTTTAAGGCGCAAGATGGCCGGTGTTTTATCGGTGACGTAAATATTTTTAATCCAGCCTTCAAGTCCATCATTTGTACGAATTTTTATAAACGTGTCTTTTTTAGCCAGTACTTCTAACTTCATACCGGTTAAAACCACACCAACCGGCGCCACCACCTGGCTGGGCTCTGGACGAACCCCAACGCGCAGTTGATCATTGACATAAACAGACCTGGCCATTACCTGGACAGGCGCTAACAACACTAAAAAAAATAAAATTGTTCTACTTACTCGCATAATTTTAAATTAAACACCTTTTTTCCATCATATGAACAATATTAGTCCATTATCTTACACTGATTTTAGCGGTCAAGCCTTGATACTACTTTAATTTTTAAGCCTGTATCCTCAGTCAAAAACCATCTTTAACCACCATTAACAATATCCTGTACAGCATTAAGGTCGAGATAGATAACTCCCTCCTCGATAATAAGCGGTAATCCCTGCAATGACTCTCCTTTACATGGCCCATATATACAAAAGCCGTCTTCAGGCTGAAACAAAGCACCGTGCAGGCTGCACATTAACAGGCTGTCCTCACTGTCAAAGCACTGATTGTCCTGCCAGTTCAGGTTAACGCCGGTATGCGGACACCTGTTTAGATAAACCCGAAAGTTTCCCTTAACAGAACAAAGCAAGATTAATTCCAACTGGCGGCCATGGCAGTCAACTTGCAGCGTTTGGCACTCTGAAATGCCAATTTCACTGATTTCTGACAACTTCAATAATTGTTCCATAAAGCAACATCACCTGAGAAAATAAGAAAGCACTAAAGTAGATTTAATATTATTTAACAAAAAGTAAAAAAAACACTTGTATAATAGCGCCAGATGATTATAGTGTGCGCTATTCATCTTTTACTTTATGTAAAAAGTATTTTTTTAAAACAAAGCCTAACATACAAAATAAATTATCAGGAGTAATCATGGCCGCGAAGAAAAAAACCAAGAAGAAAGCTAGCAAGAAAAAAGCAGCAGCACCTAAAATCAAAAGCATCAAAGATCCATTGACTAAAACCCAATTATTTACCGAAATTGCTGAACGTACTGACATGAAGAAAAAAGACGTAGCAGTTATTTTTGATGAGCTGGCATCTATCATTAATGGCCATGTTAAACGCAATGCTGCAGGTGTATTCACTTTGCCTGGTTTACTTAAAATCAAGGTTGTTCGCAAGCCGGCTACTAAAGCACGTAAAGGTATTAACCCGTTCACTGGCGAGCCTACTGTATTTAAAGCCAAGCCAGCACGAAATGTTGTTAAAGTACTGCCTTTAAAAGCATTAAAAGAAATGGCTCTTTAATTCCATCATTAAAGAACTGTTAAAAAAGGCCCGGAATAAATTCCGGGCTTTTTTTGCACAAAATTACATTATTGCTGTTTAATCCAGTCCAGAACAGCCGAGGTCGAAGCCACTTCGCCATCAACAACACCAGCATGTATTTCACGCCGTGCCTGCCTGTTTTTCTTTAAAAAACGTGTCATTAATAGTGCTTTCATTCCAGCCTGCTTTGCCCCTGTTAGTTCATCACTGCCCCCATCACCCACAAACAGACAGTTTGCTGGGGGATGCTTAACACGCTCACAGACATGCTGGTATATTGCCTTGTCCGGCTTTTTAAAACCGACTTCACAACTAAACAGGCTATGATCAAAATAAGGCGCTAAAGGCGAGTGCTGCCATGCCTGTACTTCTGCGGTGGAGGCATTCGAAACCAGTACCAGTTTATAGCCCTGTTGCTTTAAAAGGCGCACGCCTTGTAAAACATCATCCTGGATATGGTGTTTTAAAGCATAATCAAAACGATTTTGCCGTTCATAAACCGCTTGCCGAATAAGCTCCTCTGAGGTTTCCGGGTTGTGGCTATGAATAAGCGTTCTGATAACATCGGTTGCATCGGTTGGCTGACAAATTTCATGGTGCTGACTGAAACACAGCGCATTCCAGTGCTCTTTGTCCATGCCAAAAATATCGGCCGTCATTCGCCCAACGGATAGCGGGACACTGCCAACATCAACCAGCGTGGAAAATAAATCAAAACACACAACCTTAATCATCTGCGCCAAGTTAAATCATAGTGTGTCTAAAAGCAAAAAACTTAAGCACAAAAACAGGGGCTATCAGTCCCTGCTGGCTGCTAATTACAACCGTCTAAAAGTCAAAGCCCAGTCCAATAAAGGCGCCGCTTTCCAGGGTTCTATCGCTCGCCTCACTGGTCAGTTGCACCTTAATATTCTGGTAACCCAAAGAAAGGAAACCCTGTGGTGTAATCTGGTATTGAATACTTACATTGAATTCACTGAATGAATCGGTTGCACTAAAGGTAGTAAAACCTGGGGCCAAAAAATAACTTGCGCCAATACCGAAACCTTCCCAGTTTTCAGGCACAAAGGTCAGGTCACCGCCAAAGGCCAGGAAGGAAGCATTCTCGTTATTGATACTCGAATAGTAACCACGTGCGCCCACTGACAACTTTAAGGTTGAACTTACATTGCGGTTTTGTACCAACACCCCAATATGTAACAAGGTTTCATCTGAGCCGGTGGCAAGTACCCCGGCCTCAACATCAAAACTACCAATTTCCTGTCCCCAGGCTTCAGTAATATAAATAAAGCGCACACTGTCTTCACCCAGCACGGCGCGTATTCCCTGTGCCTGAATAGAGCTACACAACAGCATCAGCAGTCCAACGCTTATTATTTTTGACATAGGTATTCCTTTAAATCCCGTACCTTAAGGTTTAGTAATAGCTGGAAATATGCATATTTCTTGCCATAAAGACCGTAAAGCAAAAAATTAGCGGGATTCTTGCGAAAAAATAAAATGGGGCGAGTAAAAATGCCGCACATTGTGCGGCATTGCTTGTTTTAAAGAGACTGCCTGGTTTTTATATCAGGAATCACTGATTATCTTTTCAATATTATTCACCATCGACTGGGCGCGTTCGGGGGTGGCCGGCAATTCACCGAATTGCAGGGTTAATTCATGCCGGTTGTGTGCATCGAGGTCAATCCGATCACGTACTTCGGGATTGTCCTTAATAAAGTCTAGAAACAGATCGCAATCAAGCCGGACGGCTTCAACCGGGGTAACCGCCGTCACCGAAGCAGCTCTGGGTGCGCCGGTTAAAATTGACCACTCACCAAAGTAATCACCCGCACGAAGTAAGGCCAGATTAATTTGCGAGCCGCCAAAATCGTGGGTTACCCGCGCCGTACCATAAATAATAACGTAAATCGCATCGCCCGATTCGCCTTCTTCTACTATCTTATTACCTTCCGGTATTCCCACCAGCGAAGAGCGGTTTATCAGGTTTTGTAATGCATCATCCGAAATGTAGCGTAACGAGGCAACGCTTCGCAGCGCTGTTTTGGTAATCCGTGTTTTATAGCGCTGGATAATGGCGGTACGCAACAGGA
>JALTLP010000095.1 GCA_027001895.1 Chromatiales bacterium
TTTTTACATAGATAAAACGCCCTACCAGTCCACTAATGGCAACGATAATCATGCTGATTAATGCAATGTTACTGTTAACCGAACCCATACCAAAATTGGAATGAAACATAATAAGTAACGGCCCGAGAATACCGAGTAGCATATGAAATCTGAACCAGTGTTTTACTGCACCTGCGTGTTTGAGCAGGCGGATATATTTCCTTGCCGGATAAAGCAGCAATATCAGCATGGCACTGCCACCAATAATACCAAGCCAGTAGCCGACACCATCCTCCGGGCTGAGTGTTGTCTGATCTTTTGTTGCCCAGCCAAAATATAAAATAGCCGAGCAGAACAGCACGGTATATAAAATAGAGTGATCCTGTTTATATACACGCTTATTGTGTTCGAGTAATTTATCTGGGTTGGCCATAACTGCTTCGGTTGTTTTTTATACAAAAAAGTCTAATTAATTCAAAGTGCTTAAGTATAAGAGTCAAACAGGATAAAATGAATGAAAATCTAAAAGAACTGTGACGGATATTGTCATAATAAGCTTATTAATAATTACTTAAGCGTGTATTCTTTACCATTAACTAAAAATTGAGCTCAAAATGTTTAAATCGTTACCCGCTTATACAAAGAGCAAGGTGCTGGCAGTCAAAGAACTCGCCATCGAAAAGTCGGACAGGTGGTTATTTCAAAATGTCAGTTTTGAACTAAGCCCCAAAGAAGTCCTGCATCTTGAAGGGGAAAACGGCTCGGGTAAGACCACCCTGTTGCGCGCCCTGTGTGGACTGACGATTGCCGATAAAGGTGATGTTTACTGGAACGATGTTTCTATTCATCAACAACCGTATGATTATCACTTGCAGTTAAGTTACGTGGGCCACAGTGATGGCATCAAACAGGACTTAACTGTTCTTGAAAACCTTCGGGTCGCCATGGTTTTATCGCGCTCTATATATAAGGTGTCGGACAAAAAGATTATGAGAGAGATTCTGGAAAACATCGGCCTTAAAAACAAGGAGGATACACTGGCATTTCATTTATCTGCCGGTCAGCGCCGGCGGCTGGCTTTTGCGCGTTGCCTGCTTAATGACAGTGCCTTGTGGATTCTCGATGAACCTTTAACCGCACTCGACGTCAAAGGGGTTTCATTTATTGAACAGGCGATACAGGCTCATATTGAACGGGGTGGTTTGGCGGTGATTACTTCACACCAGCCATTAAATATTAAAAATGTGCGCTGTACGCGCTTAAATTTATCGGCAGTCGCGTAATATGTTGCAAGCTTTTCTGGTTATTCTGCAAAGAGACCTGATCCTGGCGATACGTCATCGAGCAGAATTAATGAACCCGGTTTTGTTTTTTGTTCTGGTGGTGGTGTTGTTTCCGTTGGGCGTGGGAGCAGAAATCAGTATCCTGCAAAAGATTGCACCAGGTATTATCTGGATAGCAGCATTGTTATCAGCATTGCTGAGTCTGGACAGAATTTTTCGTACCGACATGGAAGACGGTTCTTTGGAGCAAATGTTAATCAGTGCTCAACCCATGTCGCTTTTAATTCTGGCTAAAATTATTGCCCACTGGATGATTACCGGCTTACCGGTAGTACTGGTGGGTCCATTGTTAGCCCTGTTTTTAGGTTTGTCCACGGAAGGAATAGAAACCTTGTTTATTACATTACTATTAGGCACTCCCATTTTAAGTGCCATTGGTTCGGTTGGTGTGGCGTTGACTGTTGGTTTAAGACGCGGTGGTGTGATACTGTCACTGCTGGTTTTGCCGCTGTATGTGCCGGTTTTAATTTTTGCCAGTCAGGCGGTGGACGCGTCAGCCGCTGGTTTTGCTACCACAGCTCCGGTTGCAATGCTGAGTGCATTGCTCCTGTTGGCATTAAGTTTAACCCCCTGGGCCGCATCGTCCGCATTAAAAATGAGTGTGAGTTAGTTTTATGATTATGCGTTTTATTCACAAGTTAGGCTCGCCACCGTATTTTTACCAGTTTTCGGGCCGCTTGTTACCGTGGTTAAGCGGTATATGTTTAATCCTGTTTGCTTATGGTTTGTACGGTGGGCTGGTACTGGCGCCTACCGATTATCAGCAGGGCGACAGCTTCAGAATTATTTATATTCATGTCCCTGCTGCATGGTTGTCTTTGTTTGTTTATATGGTCATGGCCTTTAGTGGCGCGGTCGCACTTATCTGGCGAATTAAAATTACCGAAATCATTTTAATAAACAGTGCACATATCGGTGCTGCGTTTACTTTTCTGGCACTGATTACGGGTTCTATCTGGGGCAAACCCATGTGGGGAACCTGGTGGGTCTGGGATGCCCGCTTAACTTCGGAACTATTATTATTGTTTTTATATCTGGGTATTATCGCTTTATACAGCGCAATAGATGATAAACGTAAAGCTGCACGTGCCGTTGCTATTTTAGCCCTGGTGGGTGTGGTGAATATTCCTATTATTCATTACTCTGTTGAATGGTGGAGTACCCTGCATCAGGGGCCAACGGTTACCAAGTTTGACAAGCCTTCTATTGATACCCGCATGCTTATCCCTTTACTGGTGATGGCCTTTGCCTATAAATTTTTATATGCCATTGTGGTTTTGTTGCGCGCACGTAATGATGTGCTCTGGCGCGAACGGCGTAGCCAGTGGGTAACCGCTTTATTTGATGGGAGTAAATAATAATGGACAGCTTCAGTAATTTTATTCATATGGGGGGTTATGCCGGCTATGTCTGGACTTCGTATGGTATTGCTCTGGTTATTTTTGTCTGGAGTGTTGTATCTCCCATCATACAGAAACGCCAGTTAATTAAACGTATTAAAAGCATTGTTCAGGATGAACAGGGCTAACTCAAAACTTAAGGTAAATCATTATGCATCCTCTTCGTAAACGTCGCTTATTCTTAATTTTAACCATGGTTGCTGGTATTGCCGTTGCAGCCGGTTTTGCCCTTGTTGCTTTTAATGAAAATCTGATGTTTTTCTTTACGCCAACAGATGTTCAGGCTGGTAAAGCACCGCAAAATCGCTTATTCAGAATTGGTGGCATGGTGGTCAATGGCAGTGTGAAAAAATCAACAACCAATACCGATGTTGAATTTGATTTAACGGATAACGAAAAAGTTGTCACAATAAAGTACAGCGGCATCCTGCCAGATCTGTTTCGTGAAGGTCAGGGTATTATCGCCAAAGGTAAACTCAATCATAATGGTGAGTTTATTGCAGAAGAAGTGCTGGCCAAGCACGACGAAAATTATATGCCGCCTGAAGTGGCTGCAACCATGAAAAAGAAAAAACCCGCATACATAAAGGAATAAGACGTGATACCTGAATTTGGACAGTTCGCCCTGGTGGTGGCATTGGTTTGTGCATTATTGCAGGCAACGCTCCCTTTAATTGGCACAGTAAAAAATATACCGGCCTGGATAAGCGTGGCAAGGCCGGCAGCACAGGCACAGTTTTTAGCTCTTGCTATTTCCTTTGCCTGTCTGGTTTATATTTTTATACAAAGTGATTTTTCTGTTTTATATGCGGCAGAAAACTCCAATACAAAATTACCATTGGTGTACCGTATTTCTGCGGTGTGGGGCGCACACGAAGGTTCGCTTTTGTTATGGGCACTTGTTCTGGGTATATGGACTTTTGCGGTAACGATATTCAGTAAAAAAATACCGGACGTGATGATAGCGCGTGTTCTTAGTGTTATGGGTATTACCAGTATTGGTTTTATTCTTTTTATCTTAATGACATCTAATCCTTTTGAAAGAATTTTTCCTGTGCCGGTAGAAGGGCGGGATTTAAACCCACTATTACAGGATTTTGGTCTGGCGATACATCCACCGATGTTATACATGGGCTATGTTGGTATGTCGGTTGCGTTTTCTTTTGCAATTGCGGCCATGCTGGCAGGCCGGCTGGATGCAGCCTGGGCGCGCTGGTCAAGACCGTGGACAAATATTGCCTGGATGTTTTTAACTATTGGTATTGCACTGGGTAGCTGGTGGGCGTATTACGAACTTGGCTGGGGCGGCTGGTGGTTCTGGGACCCGGTTGAAAATGCTTCATTTATGCCATGGCTGGTTGGCACGGCTTTACTGCACTCACTTGCTGTAACAGAAAAACGTGGTTGCTTTAAGGCATGGACCGTTTTACTTGCAGTATTTGCTTTTTCATTAAGCTTGCTGGGGACTTTCCTGGTGCGTTCGGGCGTGCTGACATCGGTACATTCTTTTGCAAGCGACCCGGAACGCGGTCTGTTTATTCTGATTTTTCTTATTATCGTAGTGGGTGGCTCGCTTGGCTTATATGCATGGCGAGCGCCTGCGATAAAATCTACCAGTCGGTTCAAGTTCTTTTCAAAAGAAACGGCGCTGTTGTTTAATAATATATTGCTGGTAGTCGCAGCGGCGAGTATTTTACTTGGCACACTTTATCCGCTGGTTATTGATGCGCTTGGCGTTGGAAAAATCTCAGTGGGCCCACCATACTTTAATGCGGTATTTGTTCCAATTATGGTGCCACTTGTATTTCTGATGAGTATTGGTGTATTGATTCGCTGGAAGCAGGATAACGGCGAACGTGTAAAAAAACATTTCCTTGTTTATTTTGCTATAAGCCTTGTTCTGGGGGTGCTGGGTGCATTGCTTATGCCGAGTATGACCGTAGGTGCCGTCATTGGTATCAGCCTGGCATGGTGGGTTGTATTAAACATGGGTTACAGTTTTAAGAGCCGGTTTAAAAATAAAACCATATCGTATGATAGCTTAAAGAAAACACCCAGGGCTTTTTATGGAATGCACATTGCTCATATCGGCATTGCGGTATTTACTATTGGCGTTACCTTAACGTCTATTTACTCAACCGAAAAAGATGTCATGCTAACGCCCGGCGAAAAATTTTCACTGGCCGGTTACGATTTCCAGTTTAATGGTTCCAGCAGGATTGTTGGGCCTAATTACCAGGGTGATCGGGGTCGGGTAACAGTCAGCAAAGATGGCAATGTTATTGCCAGAATGGAGCCAGAAAAACGGATTTATAACGTAAGACGTAACCCGATGACAGAAGCAGCAATCGATGCCGGTATTACCCGTGATTTATTTGTTGCCATGGGTGAACCTCGCGGTCAGCAAGGTGGTTGGGCATTGCGTCTGTACCATAAACCTTTTATTCGCTGGATATGGTTAGGTGCGCTTATTATGGCTTTTGGTGGTTTACTGTCGGCTACTGATAAACGTTATCGTAAAGCTCAATAAGGTTGGTTTGCTATGTTAAAGCTTAAGTTTCTTATTCCTCTTATCGCTTTTGTATTACTGGTTGGTCTGCTGTTTTTTGGTTTAAGTAATGATCCGCGTCGTGTGCCTTCACCATTAGTGGGCAAGCCGGCACCGCAATTTATCCTGCCAAGGTTACAGGAACCAGCGGTTACCTTTAGTCCTGAACAATTAAAAGGCAAGGTCTGGTTGTTAAATGTCTGGGCATCCTGGTGTCGGGGATGTCGGGTGGAGCATCCGGTATTAAATGAGCTGGCAAAACAGAAGCTGGTCGACATCATTGGTTTTGATTACAAGGATACTAACCAGCAGGCAAAGGCCTGGCTTGAGCAATTGGGAAATCCTTATCGCCTGGTTGTCACCGACCAGCAAGGTAAGGTGGGTTTTGATTACGGTGTATACGGTGTGCCAGAAACTTTCTTTATCGATAAAAAAGGGATTATTCGTTACAAACACATCGGCCCAATCGGCTATAAAGATTTAACTGAAAAACTGATTCCGCTTATTAAAAAGCTGCAGGCAGAAAATTAATTTTAAAGGTTATAACCATGCGAACATTAATTGTTATATTTTTATTCCTGCAGCTTAATCTTGCTTTTAGTGGGATTGAATATCGCAAGTTTGAAAGTGCCGAACTCGAAGCCCGTTACAATGTTTTAATTGATGAGCTACGTTGTCTGGTTTGTCAGAATCAGAATTTAAAGGGCTCAAATTCTGATTTGGCAAAAGATATGCGCGATAAAATTTACCAGCTAATTATCGAAGGTAAAACAGACAGGCAAATTAAAAGTTATATGGTCGACCGCTATGGTGACTTTGTTCTGTATAAGCCACCTTTTAAATCAATCACCCTGTTTTTATGGCTCGGGCCATTGCTGTTTTTTATTATTGCACTTATCGTCATTATTCGTGTTGTAAAGCAACGCAGCCGGGTTGACTCAGTTGAAACCCTGACTGAAGAAGAACATCAACGTGCACAACAGTTGTTACAGGCTGCACAACAAGAAAAGGATAACAAAGCATGATTGCTTTTATGTTTTTATCGCTGGTTTTATTAATCGTGGTTATCTGGTTAATCGCACCGGCGTTACTCGGCAAGCGCTCAATCAACCAGGATGATACTGATTCACAAAATGCCGCTATTGCAAAAGAACGCCTGGCAGAACTGGAACTAGCTCTGGAACAGGGCGATATCAGTCAACAGGCATTTGAGCAAACACAGGCCGAAATTGAAAAGTCTTTGCTACAGGATGTGCATGATGGTGAGTTAAAGGTAACAATAACCCCAAAAACAGAACGCAATGCTTTTGTTATTATTACAGCCATTCCTTTAATGGCACTTGCCCTGTACTGGCTATGGGG
>JALTLP010000096.1 GCA_027001895.1 Chromatiales bacterium
CCCGCATATAACTTCAGGTCTCAGCTGCGCAGCAGCGGGTGAAATGCTTTTGAATTAAAAACAAGATTGCCACAGTCACGTTGTTCCTTCGCAATGACACTTTTTTTTACGATAGCAAGATTGCCGCGCTTACTTCGTTCGCTCGCAATGAACCTTCTTGTCGTTGCGAGGAGTGGAACGACGAAGCAATCTATTTTTTGCGATAGCAAGATTGCCAAAGTCACGTTGTTTCTTCGCAACGATAAATTAAAGGAATCTCACGTGAACATGCTTACAAACGAGAGAACGAGACAAATACACACAAACATTAACCCCCAAACTGCCCATTAAACAACGGCAAAACAGACCGAGCCTGTACCTCAACCCAGTTGGCTTTAGCCATCTTCCATTGGCCATCAACTAAAACCCAACGGGAACTGATCCGGTAGGTTCGCATATGCTCGGGTAGTATATTTCTGGAGCTGGTGAGTGCAACATAAAAAACCATGCGTGCCTTGTTGCCACTTATTTCTACTGTTTCGATAGCGGAAAAAATCTTTATATATTTGTAGCGCAGGTAATAGCGAAATACCAGCGCGGTCATTGTACGCTGGTCGAGTCGGCCGTTACCACGGAAATTACGGCTAAGTTTTTCACTGACGCTGCGCTGCTGTTTTTGCTCTATCGCGCTTATCAATTCGGACAGTGACTGCCTGAGTGCCAGCTCTGGATCCGGGCGTGAGCAGCCAGCAAGGATGAAATTTAAACAAAAAAGGACTATATATAAGGAATGTCTGTTTGGAGCTGGCAAATGAGTCTCACCTGTTTGGTTATTTAGATAGTGTAGCTTAATACGTGTGGGTTCCGCCAAGCGACAGGTTTTGAAAGAGAGGGATTTTTACAAAAAGTCTGTTCGCCAATTCTCGTCGTGATGCTGTCCTAGGCGTATGCAAGACTTGCCCCTGTTTTGATTAAACATTATAATATAAGGATATTCTTAATTACCAACTTCCACGCTAGGTTATTACATAGCAGGACAGTGATAAAAACAGGGTCTTAAGTTCTTATCCTTTCTGCCGCTAACCCTGCACATTCTGGATTTACTGTTAGAGGCGAATATATGTCAGCGACATCGCAAGTTTCACCGCAATCGTATAACTACGATATTGTAAAAATGTTTACTATCATGGCTCTTGTCTGGGGTATTCTCGGCATGTTCACCGGCGTTTATATCGCCTCTGAATTAACCTGGCCAATTCTAAATTTCGACACACCGGAAATTACCTTTGGGCGTTTACGCCCGGTGCATACCACGCTGGTTATTTTTGGTTTTGGTGGTAGTGCGTTGTTTGCAACATCTTACTACGTTGTACAACGAACCTGTCAAACACGTTTATGGGGTGAGCTGTTACCCAGCTATACTTTCTGGGGCTGGCAAATTGCGGTGGCTTCTGCGGCTGTTTCTTATATGCTCGGCTATACGCAGGCACGTGAATATGCCGAAATGGTTTGGCCTATTGATATTTTAATTGCCGTAACCTGGGTGGCATACCTTGTGATTTATGTAATGACACTTCGCAAGCGTTCACAACCGCATATCTATGTGGCCAACTGGTTCTTTATTGCCTTTATTCTTGCCACAGCAATTTTACATATCTTTAACAACATGGCGATGCCGGTTGGTTTATTCAGCTTAAGTTCTTACAGTTTACACGCCGGTGTGCAGGACGCAATGACACAGTGGTGGTACGGCCACAATGCAGTTGGCTTTTTCTTAACAGCGGCTTTCCTCGGTATGATGTATTACTTTGTACCTAAGCAGGCCGGTCGCCCGGTTTATTCTTACCGCTTATCCATTATCCATTTCTGGGCACTTATCTTTTTGTATATGTGGGTAGGCGCACACCACTTACACTGGACAGCCTTACCAGACTGGACTTCAACGCTGGCCGCAACGTTTTCAATTTTATTATTGCTGCCATCATGGGGTGGTATGATCAACGGTATTATGACTTTGTCTGGTGCCTGGGAAAGATTACGCAGTGACCCGGTTGTGCGTTTTTTAATTGTGGCTTTGGCGTTCTACGGTATGTCGACTTTCGAAGGCCCGTTAATGTCACTTAAAAGTGTAAACGCATTGTCTCACTACACTGACTGGACAATCGGCCACGTACATTCCGGCGCATTAGGCTGGGTGGCAATGGTAACTTTTGGTTCGTTTTACCACTTGATTCCACGATTGTGGGAAACAGAATTTTACAGCAAGCGTTTAATTAACGTGCATTTCTATTTAGCCGTGGTAGGTATTATTTTATATATCAGCGCGCTGTGGGTAGCCGGTATTGGCCAGGGTTTAATGTGGCGTGCATTCGATAGCTACGGCAACCTTGCTTACACGTTTATCGAAACAGTTGAGTTCTTACACTTGCCTTACTTTATGCGTACATTAGGTGGCGCGTTCTTTGTGACAGGCATAATCGTAATGGGTTACAACACCTATATGACAATCCGCAAGTCACGTTTGGAAAAAGCAGAATTTGAAGCAAAGATTGCCGCAAAAATGGCATCGGCTCAGTAACGGTTAGGAGTTTTTAAATAATGAAACATGAAACGATAGAAACAAATGCCGCGTGGCTGATAGTTCTGGTTTTTATTGTCATCAGTATTGGTGGTCTGGCTGAAATAGTTCCACTGTATTTTATTGATGACACCGTCGAAGACGTAAAGGTTGACGGCATTGAAACAGTACGACCTTATAGCCCGCTTGAAGTGCGTGGTCGCGATATTTATATGCGCGAAGGTTGTTATCTTTGTCATTCACAAATGATTCGCCCTTTCCGTGATGAAGCATTACGTTACGGACACTACTCACTTGCAGCAGAATCAAAGTTTGATCACCCGTTCCAGTGGGGCAGTAAACGTACCGGGCCAGACCTTGCACGTGTTGGTAAAAAATATTCCAACCAGTGGCACGTAGAACATTTAACCGCACCGCGTTCGGTTGTTAAAGAATCTATTATGCCTAATTACCCCTGGCTGCTTAAAACAGATCTTGAATACAAGGATATCGCCGAGCGGATGAAGGCATTAAAAATGGTTGGCGTACCTTACTCAGAAACAAAAGCAGAATATGAAGCCAATGTAAAACGTTTTGGTAAAGACGTGGCTAAATTTCTGGATGTTAACCAGGCAGAAAACAACCTGATGGCACAGGCACTTGCAAATAACTATGACGGTAATAAATCTAACATTACCGAAATGGATGCCTTGGTCGCTTACCTGCAGGTGTTAGGCACGATGGTTGACTTTAGCAAGTTTGAAGATGGCTACTTCTCAACATTCCGTTAAGCGGGTAAAGGATAATGTTGGCCGACATATTTAACTGGTTTACACATCTGGAAAACACCAAGCCGTTTGCGTTGGTACTTTTCTTTATCACCTTTGTGGGAATCATTGTTTATGTGTTTAGCAACAAGAAACGAAACAAACGTCTGGAATCGTATAAAAACATTCCATTTGAAGAAAAAGACTAGAGAGTAATAGATTATGTCTACAGACAGTAATTCAAAAGTACAAGGTTCAAAAGGTAGTAAGCAAGCCGTTCAGACTACCGGTCATGCATGGGATGGTGATATACAGGAATTCAATAATCCGTTGCCAACCTGGTGGGTATGGGCTTTTTATGCAACGATTGTGTTTGCCGTTATCTACTGGGTTTTGTACCCGGCCTGGCCGATTGGCCGTGACTACACCAAAGGTGTAATGAACGACATTGAGTACACCGATGCTTCCGGTAAAACTGTAACACGCCACTGGAATACCCGTTCGTTGCTCGATAAAGAAATGGTGCAGGCCAAAGCGGAACAAAAGAAATATCTGGATCAGTTAGCTGCTGCCAGTATCGAAGAAATTGCCAAAGACGATGAAAAGAGTAACTTTGCATACTCTATGGCAAAAGTATTATTTGCAGACAACTGTGCAGCTTGCCATCAGCCTGGTGGTGCCGGTGTTGTCGGTTCTTACCCTAACCTTGCAGATGACGACTGGTTATGGGGCGGCAGCTTTAAAGACATTAAAACAACCATTACCAATGGTCGTAATGGTTATATGCCATCTTTTAAAGCCGCTTTGTCTTCAGAAAAAATTGATGATGTTGCCGAGTATGTTTTAAGTTTATCAAAGCATAAAACCGATGCGGCAAAAACGGCTCGTGGTAAAGCTATTTTTAATGGTCAGGAAGGCGGTTGTTATTACTGCCACACAAAAGCAGGTACAGGTATGGTTTCGATGGGTTCGGCTAACTTAACCGACAGCATCTGGACACTGGCCGATGTGCCTTCAGCCGATACGCTTGAAGCTAAAAAAGCCGCTGTTAAACAGGTTATTATGAACGGTGTTAACCGTAAAATGCCAGTGTGGAAAGAACGCTTAACCGATACACAAATCAAGATCCTTGCATTTTATGTGCATCAGTTAGGTGGCGGTAAATAAACCTTGTTTTCCCGCGAAGGAGCGGGAATCTGAATGGGTTAAAGCTTCGCTTACATGGGTTCCCGGATTCCCGCATGTCATCTTCTGCTGATTGCGGGAATAACACCTTCAGGTTTTCTCAAGAGATAACTTTTAATGGAACAAACCCGTATTCCAATTTTTCCCCGTTCTGTAAAGGGGACTTACCGAAGAATAAAATCCTCGATAGTTCTGCTTGCCTACAGCGTTTATTTTATTTTGCCGTGGCTGCGCTGGGAAAGAGATACTGGCCCAGACCAGGCCGTTATTTTTGATATTACTGCACGGCGCTTTGATATATTTGACCTGACCATTTATGCCCAGGATATTTTCTGGCTGGCCTTGTTTCTTGCCTTTGCTGCATTCTTTCTGTTTTTTATTACCGGTATTGCTGGTCGTGTTTTTTGCGGCTATTTCTGTTTTCAAACCCTGTGGACGGATGTGTTTATGCATATCGAACATTGGGTGCAGGGTGAACGCCCAGCAAGAATGAAGCTGGCAGCTTCAAAATGGACTGCGGAAAAAATATTTAAAATTGGTTTAACCCATTTGCTCTGGTTACTGGTTTCCTTTTTAACCGGGCTGGCGTTTACCCTGTATTGGGGCAATGCGCCGGATCTTGTCGTCGATATATTTACCTTTAATGCACCGCTTGCGGCTGGCATTACAATTTTATTCCTGACTGCAACTACCTATGTGATGGCCGGCATTGCGCGTGAACAGGTTTGTACCTATATGTGTCCGTATGCGCGCTTTCAAAGTGCCATGTTTGATAAAGATACCTTTATCGTTGCCTATGACTCTATTCGAGGTGAAAGTAATAAAGGCCGGCATAAGCCGAGTAAAGAGTTAATTAAAAGAGACAAGCGTCAGCAACAGGGCTACGGCGACTGTATTGACTGTGGTTATTGTGTGCAGGTTTGTCCGACCGGTATCGACATAAGAAATGGTCTGCAATACCAGTGTATAACCTGTGCGCTGTGTATTGATGCCTGTGATACCATTATGGATTCAGTGGGTTATCCGAAAGGATTAATCCGTTACTCATCCGAACATGAAACTGAAGGCGAAAAAACAAAAATACTTAAGACCAAAAATATTGTTTATGGACTTATTCTTGTGTTAATTGCCGGCGTACTGGTATGGGGTTTAAGTGCAAGAACAGAAATTGAATTAAATGTCCGGCAAATTCGCCAACCACTGTATGTTGTGTTATCTAACGGAACCATACAGAACCGTTATGATGTCAAAATTAATAACAAGACCGATAAAAGCCATACCTTGTCTTTGGCGGTTAAGGATTTACCGGGGGCCGAACTTGATCCTGGACGAAGCAGATCGATAACAGTCAGCCCAGGTGCGAGCCTGACCTTGCATGTTTATATTAAACGTAATCCGGATAATGTAAGGCAGTCCAATAAAGATTTTGAATTTGTTTTAACAGATCTGAAAAATAAACAGCAACAGTGGCAACATGATGCCAGTTTTTATACCCCCAGGGATTTAATAAAAACAGCAACAGGTTCAGACAGGTAAACGTATTTATTATGGATAACTTACTTTTAACTCTGGGTGTAGGGGCTTTAATTATTGCTGTGTTTCATCTGCTAATGCGTTTAACCAGTCGTGTGGGTCATCTTACTCTTGTTATTGTTACCCTTATTTTTATTGCCGGCCTTTACACACCATTATTAATTTTTGACTGGCCGGGGATAGATATTTTTGCCATTCAGATTGCGATTTACGGTATTACTGTTTACCTGCTATCTATTTTGCATCACCAGTCAATACAAAAGAAAAGTTTGCCAGCAAAAGAACAAACGAAGGCTTCCCGATTACACTGGGGTCCGGTTGCCATTATCAGCTTCTTTGTTGTTGTTATTGCCGTTGACAGCGTGTTTATTACTCTGGCACAAAAGGGTGGGCAATCCGGTTCCGGTTTGCTGTTTATCCCCGAACCAAAATCCGGTGGTAAGGTCAGTTCATTTTTTCCGGGAATTATCGAACATAATTTCCATGAAAAAGAAGATATGTACAATGAGCACCAAAAACGACTTGAAGAACAACGCAAACGTGGCTGGCAGGTTAAATATGGCTGGCTAAATAAGCCTCAGGCGAACAAAGCGGTTGGTTTTAAACTGGTATTAAAAAATGCCAGACAACAACCGATTAGCGGCGCTAAAGTTAAGGGTAGTTTTCAACGCGGCAATACCAGTAAACAGGATCAGCCTGTTAGCCTTAAAGAAACTTCGCCGGGTAACTACCAGGCCGATGTTATACTGAAATATCCGGGGCGTTGGCAACTGGTTTTAAAAATTACAAGCCCGCAGGGTGACTACGATTTAAAAGCCACAACAGAAATTTCTGAATAATAGTTTACATTCCTGCTAAGATTACTCGTCATACCTGTAAGGCGGCTATCAATATATAAACGGTAAATATTTGTGGCAAATGAAAATACAAGCTGTTTCCATTGTGGTTTGCCCTGTCCCGAGCATGGCGATTCACCCGCACCGTACAGTGTTAAAATATTTAACCAGCAGCGCGAAATGTGTTGCCCCGGTTGTGAAGCGGTAGCCAAAGCCATTGTTGATAATGGCCTTGACGATTATTACAAGTATCGTACCGAGCAATCTGTTAAAGGCGAAAACCTGGTTCCTGAAGAACTCGAACAACTTCAGCTCTACGATAACGATAACCTGCAAAAGCAATTTGTTAGCGAAACCTCTTCCTCGGATATTAAATCTGCATCGCTTATTCTTGAAGGCATTGTCTGTGCTGCCTGTGTGTGGTTAAACGAGCAACATGTTGGTAAGTTACCCGGCGTAAAATCGTTTGCGATTAATTACTCCACCCAACGTGCCCGGGTTAGCTGGGACGACTCACAAATTAAATTAAGCGAAATTTTAAAAGCCATTTCATCCATTGGATATCGCGCCCATCCATTTGACCCCGGTCGGCAGGATGCCATACAAAAAAAAGAACGCCATCGTGCATTAATACGCCTGGCAGTTGCCGGGCTAGGTGCGATGCAGGTGATGATGCTGGCGATAGCACTTTATGCCGGGGATTACAGCGGCATAAGCGAAGATATGAAGCTGTTCTTTCGCTGGGTAAGCGCATTGATTGCCACGCCGGTTGTTTTTTATTCGGCACAAACCTTTTTTAAAGGTGCATGGAGTGACTTAAAAAGAAAACAACTGGGGATGGACGTGCCGGTTGCGCTGGCCATTGGTGGTGCCTATGTCGCAAGTTGCTGGGCAACCTTTTTTAATGCCGGCCAGGTTTATTTTGATTCGGTTACCATGTTTACATTCTTTTTACTGGTCGGGCGTTTTCTGGAATTGCGTGCCCGGCAACGTTCCGGCGAAGTTGCCGATGCACTGGTAAAATTGTTACCGGTTATGGCAAACCGTTTGCAAGACGGTACGGCCGAACAGGTGTTGGTTAATGACTTACAGGCCGGTGACTTGTTAAGAGTAAAACCGGGTGAAACCATTCCGGCTGATGGCATTATTGTTGAAGGCCAGAGTAGTATCGATGAATCGTTGATTACAGGCGAGTCTTATCCTTTACGCCGGGTTGAAAATGATAATGTTATCGGTGGTACGGTTAATATTGAATCGCCCATTATTGTCAGTGTTAGCAAAACCGGTGATGAAACCGTGCTGGCTGGCATACAGCGTTTACTCGACAGGGCACAAACAGAAAAACCGCGTATCGCCATGCTGGCCGATAAAGTGGCCGGTTATTTTGTTGCGGTTATTTTACTCCTGGCGATGGTAACGGGTTATATATGGTGGCAAATCGATAGCGCACAGGCCTTCTGGATAGTGTTATCAATGTTGGTGGTGACCTGTCCCTGTGCTTTGTCTTTGGCAACACCGGCTGCAATGACCGCCGCGACCGGCGCATTAACCCGTCTGGGCGTATTGGTCACACGCGCTCATGCGCTGGAAACACTGGCCAGGGTTGATACCTTTGTCTTTGATAAAACCGGCACCTTAACGCAGGGTAATTTAACGGTGACACAAACCCGTTTATTTGCAGATATACCAGAAGAACAGTGTCAGCAAATTGCGGTGAGTCTGGAACAGGCATCCGAGCACCCGGTTGCAAAGGCGTTTATGCATTTAAATATTGCCGCACTCACTGCAAGCGAAACGAAGGCAGAAGTGGGTCAGGGCATCGAAGCCGTGATTGACAGGCAACGCTACCGCATTGGTAAGCAGCAATGGGTGGGTGAAATAATTGAGCCAGCCGATCAGAAGCAAATTGAAAATACCGTTCAGGGAAATAATAAGCCGCAACAAATGCAGTCCCAGGTTTATCTTGCCAGTGAACAGGGCTGGTTGGCAGTTTTCAGTCTGGAAGATAGTCTGCGTGAAGAAGCGAAAACCATGATTACGCAACTGCAACAATTAAATATTGAGTCAGTATTATTGAGCGGTGATCAACAGGCCGTGGTCAACAATATTGCCACTGCACTCAATATTAAAACATCCTATGCCGAACAAAAGCCGGACGACAAGTTAGCGGTAATAAAGCAGTTGCAGCAGCAAGGGCATATTGTGGCAATGGTAGGGGATGGCGTAAATGATGCACCGGTACTGGCAGCCGCGCAGGTGTCGGTTGCAATGGGCAGTGGCACCCAACTCGCTCAGGCCAGCAGCGATATGGTTTTACTCAGCGAAAACCTGAGCCATATTCAGCAAAGTGTATTGCATGCGCGGCAAACCATAAAAGTGGTTAAACAAAATTTAAGCTGGGCGGTAGTGTATAACCTGACGGCATTGCCACTGGCGGCGCTGGGCTATATCGCACCGTGGTTGGCGGCCATTGGCATGTCGGCCAGTTCGTTATTTGTGGTGTTAAATGCTTTGCGGCTGATGAAGATCAAGCAAAGCAGCAGCAGTTAAGTGGCGAATACGATAAACTACCGCGATGGATATTTTATTTTTACTGATTCCACTCGGGATTGTGATTCTGGGTATCGCCATAGGCGGTTTTATCTGGGCGGTTAAGTCTGGCCAGTTTGAAGATATGCAGGGCCCGGCGCACCGGATTTTAATGGACGACGATGACCCGCTTATCCCTCGCCAAAGGCCGCCAGAAACCGCTAAAGAAAGCGCCGAAAAAGACGTTAACCATTAGGCCAGTCAGGTAAATTCGATGCAGACTGGTTGAATTTACGGCATAATCATATTAGAATTATCTAATATTAATCCCGGTTTAGAGGCTCTCCGATGAAAGAATGGTTCACTTTTCAGAATTTCCCACTGACATTTATTGTTGGTTTAATCCTTTTTAGCTTATTCAGCGTTTTATCGGTTATTTTTGGCGGTTAAAACCCCATTAAAAGCTGGTTATAATAAGAAACAAATTCTACTTTAACAAATCCACCTAACTTTTTGCTTTTTAATGCTTTTGTCCTATCCTTAATAAAAAGGTATGGGATATTAAGCTATTGAATTATAGAAGTGCATTTTCTTTAAAATGGGCTATGCGGTATTTTCTGCATGGTTTTCTACTCATTTTGCTACTCAATCAGAGCCCGGCATTTGCTTTAAGCGAACCGGTCAGTGACGTGCGCGTCATTATTGATGTTTCCGGCAGCATGAAAAAAAATGATCCAGAAAACCTGCGTTCGCCTGCGTTACGAATGCTGGTCGGCTTACTACCGTCAAAAGCAAAATCCGGTGTATGGACGTTTGGCAAATACGTCAATATGCAGGTGAAGCATGGCAAGGTGACGGATAGCTGGAAAAAACTGGCCATGCAGGAATCAAAAAAAATTCATTCGCGTGGGCTATATACCAATATTGAAGAGGCGCTCAAGCGCGCCAGCCAGGGCTGGGAAAAGCCTAACCGCAAGGAGCGTCGCCATTTAATTTTATTAACCGATGGCATGGTCGATGTCTCGAAGAATCCGCAGGAAAATGAAGCATCACGTAAGCGTATTCTTAACAGCATCATGCCAAAGCTGAAAAAAGCGGGTGTGACTGTACACACCATTGCCTTATCAGCCAATGCCGATAAAAAGTTAATGTCGGCGCTGTCCGGTATGACTGATGGCTGGCATGAAGCGGTCGATAACGCCGAAGATTTACAGCGTGTGTTTTTACATATTTTTGAAAAGTCGGCCAAAGTCGATACCGTTCCACTTGAGAATAATCATTTCACCATTGATAAATCCATAGAAGATATGACCGTACTGGTTTTTAGAAAAGAAGGTGCGGCAGCAACGCAACTGGTTAGTCCTTCAAAGAAAAAATGGAGTTATAAAAAACATCCTAAAGAGGTAAGTTGGTATAAAGATACCGGCTATGATTTAATTTCGGCTAAATCCCCCGAGGTGGGTGACTGGTTAATTAATGCGGCTATCGACCCGGATAACCGGGTGATGGTCGTGACGAACTTAAAACTGGTTAGCGGTGATTTCCCGAACAACATTATGTATGGCGATACCTTAACTTTAACGGCCAAGCTGGTTCAGGAAGGTAAAACGGTTACCCAGGAGCGGCTGTTAAAGCTGGTTAAGTTTAATGTAATAAAACATGCAATGGATGAAATGCCAGTCCAACATGGTGGCACTGAACACGATGCCGTTGCCGCCCATGATAATGCAGCAAAAAGTGAAACCCCAATGGTTGATGATGGCAGTGGTGCCGACCGATTAGCACAGGACGGTGTTTACAGTGTGGCATTTAATACCGACCAGGCTTCCGGTAATGTCACCTTAACAATACAGGCAAAGTCGCCAGCATTTAAGCGTGAAGTCAAACACAGTATAAAAATTCATGATACGCCGGCCGATTTAAAAATAAGTCAGCAACCAGACGGACAGTTTAAAGTTGAGGTTGCGCCGAGAATGGAATTGCTGGTGCCGCATACGGTTTCTATTCAGGTAACCTTGCCGGATAACAGTAAAAAAACACTGGAACAGGATGATGATGATAACTGGCATACTGTGCTTGATAAAAGCCTGGCCGGTAAACGTATTACCGTTACCCTGGTGGGTACACGGGTTAATGATAAACCTTTCCATGTTGATTTCGACAAAATTTTAAAAGCCTCCGCTGGTAGCGAACAACATCTTGCTCTGGATACTCAGGCTGCACATGCTCCGGTTGCGCCACCCGCCGTTGCTTCTGGATCACAGGATCACAATGCTCCGGTTGCCGTGCCCCCACCGGTTCCGCTACCACAGGCACATGCTCCGGCAGAAGAGCATGCACAGGCAGAAGAACATTCAACAGACGATAAAGAACATGACAAGACAGCAGATAAAGAAGAGCCACATGATCAGGGTTTCGAGTGGTTCTCAACAATGATGATCATCGTATATGCAAATATTGTTTTGTTGTTACTTGCAGGCGTTGGGTATTTTGTCTGGCGCAAACGTAAGGCCAGGATAGAGCAGGAACAGGAAGAGTTAAGTCTATGAACGAACATACGCTCAGTTCCTCTGTTTATAACACCCTTATTATATCGAGCGAGATAGCGGTTGTACTGGCGGTTGTACTGCTGGTTGTACTGTTTTTAAATATACGTCTGCGTAAAAAGAAAAAAATGTTAACCAGTGACTTCCTCGAAGATGTAAAGGGAAATGAAACTCAACGTGAAGTAGCCATTAAGAGCAAGCTGGATAATATTGAAAACCTGGATGATGCAGAAAAACAGAAGTTAATTGAATCACTACTAAACTCAGAAAAAAAATTATATTTACATGTGGCTCAACTTTATATGGGCTATAAAGACGAGTCGCTTAAAGAATTACAGGGCGAAATACAAAATATCTCTGAGTATTATTCCGGGATTATTGATAAGGTTTCCAAAGGGGGCGGGGATGCTGGCAGTGAAGGTGGAGAAAGCAGTTCGGCTATGCTGGCTTTAAAGAAACAGGTGACTGCCTTGCGCGAAGAGAAAAAAACACTGAAAGTAAAAAATGCCCAGCTACAGGTTGACTTTGATGCTGCGATTGATTCTATCGACGCCATGACCACCGAGTTTTCCAATATGTATGACGGTGGTTCCAAAGAAGGCGAGAAGAAACTGCAAAATGAAATGAAACAGCTACGTCAAACGTTAGCAGATCGAAAAGAAATCCCTGACCCGGTCGAAGATGATGAAACTGAGGATGTGGTTGTTAGCGATGATGAGGTTCCCGATATGTCACTCAATGCAGCAGAGGAAACGGATGCGGATAAAACCAGCCCGGATGATGAGGCGGCAGCAACCTGAAAATACAAACTGGGGTTTGTGTGATACCCGCGTACAGGCTAAATTCTGAATAAAAAAAGCCCTTCTTTAAAATGAAGGGCTTTTACGTTTAAGAAGAAAAAATTATGCCATTGCTGTGCGTAATTTTTTAATTGCGTTGTTTTCCAGTTGACGTATACGTTCTGCAGAGACGCTGTATTCGGTAGCAAGTTCCTGCAGGGTAGACTTGTTTTCATCCAGCCAGCGGCGTCGAACAATATCCTGGCTGCGTTCATCAAGTGTTACCAGTGCATTTTGTAAACGTGCATTTTCAAAATCGTCATGGTTTTGTTTTTCTAGGTTAACAGAAGGCTCCTGACTCATATCTTCAAGATAGGCTTCCGGTGACGGATGTAAACTGTCAGAGTCATCATCGTCCTGATTATCAAAACCAATATCGCTGCCGGTTAAACGTGATTCCATTTCGTAAACGTCTTTGGTAGTAACACCAAGATCTTTTGCGACCGACTCAACTTCGTCCTGGTTAAACCATGCAAGGCGGTTTTTCTTTGAACGCAGGTTAAAGAATAATTTACGTTGAGCCTTGGTGGTGGCAATTTTAACAATGCGCCAGTTGCGTAATACAAACTCGTGAATTTCTGCACGAATCCAGTACACGGCAAACGAAACCAGGCGTACACCTTTGTAAGGGTTAAAGCGTTTAACCGCTTTCATTAAACCAATGCTGCCTTCCTGAATAAGGTCGGCTTCGGGCAAACCATAACCCGAGTAGCTTCGGGCAATATGTGCTACAAAACGTAAATGAGAAACAACCAGCTTTTGCGCTGCTTTCAGGTCGTTTTCTTCATATAAACGAACTGCGAGCTCATGCTCTTCGTCAGCAGATAAAATAGGAATTTGTTGCGTAGCATTGTTGTACGCGGTTAAATCACCCAGTGGCATAGTCAGTTGTAGTTCCTTGTTCATCGAGTTTGTTCACCTCAATTGTTAAGTTAATCGTATTTTAGCACTCGCAGAGTTGGAGTGCCAACTATAGATTAAGTTCAATACCAAAGGTGAAATTTTATTGATTTAAATCAATATTTTAACCGATTATCCGGCTGACTGCAGAGCCGCCGCGTTGATTTGCAGCGGGCCTTCAACGGTGTTTACCGAGACCTGATTTCGGCCATTATCCTTGGAAAAATACAGGGCTTTATCGGCCAGGCTAAGGAAACGGGTAAGGGGTTGGTTGGGGTGATCTTCGCTGCAACACATGCCAATACTGACGGTAATATCCACCCCGCCAGGCTTTAATTGCTCAATTTCAGCACGCAGGGTTTCGGCACGGCGTACGGCATTTTCGTAGTCTGCATCACGGAACAGGATACAGAATTCTTCACCACCAAAACGCACCACCATACCGTCTTTATAACTGTCATCAAGTTTTACACCCAGATCGGCCAGAACATGGTCACCGGTAATATGGCCGAGACTGTCATTGATATGCTTGAAATGGTCGATATCAATAAGCATTCCCCAAACAGGCTCTTTGGCGGACTCTCGCAGATAGCCTTCGCCATTATCAAGCAGGTAGCGCTTACTGCGTACGCCTGTGAGGCTGTCAGTAGCGGCGACCCAGCGCATGGTTTCGGCCTGCAATTTGAGCGCATTGTACTGGTGCTTAATCAGTAGTAGTGCACGTACCCGGGCAATCATGACTTGCTCAATAATCGGCTTGGTAACAAAGTCATTGCCACCGGCATGAAAAACCTCCACCTGGGTTTGTTCGTCGTCGGTGCTGGTTAGTACCAGCACGGGCAGCTCCTGTTGCGAATGGTGCAGCTTGGCACGAATGGCGTGTAGCAGGTCGCCACCGGTCATTTTACCCATCAGGTAAAAGTCGGTAATCACCAGGTCAAAGTCATTTTCGCCATCGGTGTCGTTGGCAATAAGAATGGTCAGGCCTTCTTCGGCGTTTGTAACGTGGGTAACTTTAAGCCCCTGTTTTTCAAGCATTTTAATAGTAACGGTGGCGGCAGTTTTGCTGTCTTCAACATATAGAATTTTGCCCACCAAACCGGAGTTTCGCTGCATAAAGGAACGGATAAAACTGCCAAAGGCTTTGTAGCCATCGGACTTGTCGAAGTAATCGGTGACCCCGGCTTCAAAACCTTCTCTTAACAGGCGGGTGTCAGCATCGCCGGACACCACGATAACCGGGGTGTAGCTATGCTTATTGGAATTTCTTATCTGACGGCTCAGGCTGAGGCCATCCATATCGGGGAGCAGTAAAGCCGTGGTGACCAGGTCAAAGGGCTTTTCACTCATAAATTTTAAAGCCTGTTCAGCCGATTCGGCACTGACCACTTCGGTGTTGTTCAGTTCTTCATTGAGCATGCGTGTAAGCAGGGTGCGTGAGACGGATGAACCGTCAACCACCATGATTCTTTTCGTTTGGCTAGACATATTACGACCGCGTTACTGAGGTGCCGGATAATTAATCAGGCTTAAGCTGGACTAACGCTTTGACTCCTTAGGTAAAATATTACTAATAATTATTATAAAGTAACAATAAGTCTAGCTTAAAAACAGGATTATGTTGGTTCAATTTCGCGCAAATGTCGTTCGACGGCCAGCCACGAGCCTGCCAGCCCCAGTAAAATGCTGCCGCCAAGTAACCACAGAGTGCTGTTGAAATCGATGATTTGCATTGAAAACTCGCTTTCGTATGACTGGGTGAGTGCCTCGATTGGTCCACTGAGTAGCAATAAAGAGCTGATAACAAGAAACAGCGCGATTAAGCCACCAAACAGGCCATACCAGAAGCCGGTATACAAAAAGGGTCGCCGGATAAAGCGGTCGGTGCCACCGATAAGCTTGATAATAACAATTTCATCGCGGCGGTTTTGTATTGCCAGCCGGATGGTATTGCCCACCACGAGCAGGACCGCCAGTGCGAGCAGCCCGGACAAAATAATGACACCACGGCGGATAATATCCATAATCGAGTAAAGCCGCTTTATCCATTGCATATCCAATTGGGCAATATCGACATAAGGTTTTGCCTGCAACTGTTCAACAAGCAATTCGGTTGCGCGGCTATTTGAAATGGCTCCACCGGCCTGCGATATTGATGGCTGTACCACGATAACGGCGGGTAGCGGGTTTTTTTCCAGCGCTTTTAAGGCATCGCCAAAGCCGGACAGCCGTTTGAACTCGGCTAATGCCTGCTGGCGTGATACGTACTGGACATTATTAATTTGTGGCATGGCCTTTAGTTGTGTTATTAACTGTTGCGCCTGAGTGTCGCTGGTGGATTTTTTAAGGAACAGTGAAATTTGTGCAGCGCTGTCGATGTCGCCGCTAATGGTTTGCATGTTTTTTAAAATAATATGCAGGCCGGTGGGTAATGCCAGCGCAATACCGATAACCGCCGATGTCATAAGCATCGAAAACGGGCTGCGCATTAGCTGGCCCAGGCTGTAAAAGAATACCTGTAGGTGGCGCAATAAATAGGTTTGCATCCAGTTTATCATGGTTGCGCGACCACGGCCGAGTCATGACTAAGTCGGGCATTTTTTAAGGTTAAGATACGGTAGGGCAGGTGGTTAATCAGGTCGATATCATGGCTGGCAATTAATACCGTTACACCGACCTGTGAAAACTGTTCAAAAATACTCATAATTTCGCGCGACAGTTCCGGGTCGAGGTTACCGGTCGGCTCATCGGCCAGCAGTAACGCTGGCTTGTTCACAACTGCACGGGCAATGCCAACCCGTTGTTGCTCGCCACCGGAGAGGGTAATCGGGTAGGCGCGTTCTTTACTCAGCAAGCCCACCATGTCGAGCGAGGCGCGTACCTTTTTGCCAATCTCGTTATGCGACAAACCGCTGATGACCAGTGGCAAAGCAACATTATCGAATACGGTGCGGTCGAACAGCAGTTGGTGATCCTGGAATATCATGCCAACGTTGCGACGATGAAAAGGTATTTTACGCCGTGATATTTTTGCCAGGTTCTGGCCGTTAACAATGACCTGGCCACGGCTGGCGCGCTCGATAAGCGCAATTAATTTTAACAGGGTACTTTTACCGGCACCGGAATGGCCGGTTAAAAAAGCCATTTCACCGGGGCTCATATGGAAGTTAATGTCCTGCAAGGCATCAAAACCACCGGGGTAACGCTTGGATGCATGGCTAAATCTTATCATTATTATACCAGCCGGTTTTTTTAAGTATCGTTTTGTGTGTCGTCAAACAATGCGGCAATAAAATCATCGGCATCGAAAGGCCGTAAGTCTTCGATGCCTTCACCCACGCCGATAAAGCGTATCGGTAGTTTTAGTTTTTGCGCTATCGAAAAGATAACGCCACCTTTTGCGGTACCATCGAGCTTGGTCAGGCATAGCCCGCTTAGTTCAACCGCCTGATTAAATTGCTCGGCCTGGGTCAGTGCATTTTGTCCGGTACCGGCATCCACCACCAGCAGGGTTTCGTGTGGTGCTTCAGGGTCAATTTTTTTCAATACACGGATAACTTTTTTTAACTCGTCCATCAGGTGTGACTGGGTGTGCAAGCGGCCGGCCGTATCGGCAATTAGTACGTCGATGTTTCGTGCTTTGGCAGACTCGAAAGCATCGAAGATAACCGAGGCACTGTCTGCGCCCTGTGCTTGTGCAACAACAGGTATATCGTTGCGTTCTCCCCAGGTTTGTAATTGTTCGACGGCTGCCGCACGGAAGGTATCCCCGGCGGCCAGCATGACGGACTTACCCGCCTTTTGTAAATGTTTGGCGAGCTTGCCGATGGTGGTTGTTTTACCCACACCGTTAACACCTACCATTAGAATAACAAACGGTTTAGTGTTGTCATCAATGGTTAAAGCATTGTCACAGGGTTGCAAAATAGCTGCCATGTTTTCTTTTAGTGCAGTGTTAAGGGCTTCGCTGTCTTTGAGTTCCTTGCGCGACAATCGTTGTTGCAGGTCATCAACAATTTGGCGAGTGGCATTAATGCCGATATCGGCCATTATTAAGGTGTCTTCAATTTCTTCAAGTAAATCTGCATCGATGGTTTTGCCCTGAAACAGGCTACTAAGGTTGCCGGTCAGGCCCTGGCGGGTGCGGGACAGACCCTGCTTTAAACGGCCAAATAAACCTTGCGTATTGTCAGTTGATTTTTCTGATTTGCTTTTTGATTTTTTGAAACTAAACATTGTTTATCAAGTCGTAGTATGATGTTGTTATATAATGATACGAAGGTTACTATCCTATCAAATCAGGCGACTTGTCGTTAGCCCAAATAAGTGCAATTTAAAGGATTTGTATGAAAAAAATAATTTTAATACCGGTTATATTTATGCTTTCTGTGAGTCTGGTAAATTCTGCCGAGCCAGACAAAACCGCACAAACCGGGGTATTTGAAGCCAGGCTGGATAACGGTTTAAAGGTTCTTGTAAAAGAGGATCATCGTGCTCCTACGGTGGTTGCACAAATATGGTATAAGGTTGGCAGCAGTTATGAGTTTGGTGGTACAACCGGTTTGTCGCATGTACTCGAACACATGATGTTTAAAGGTACAAAAAAACTTGGACCGGGTAAGTTTTCAAATATCATTGCTGAAAACGGTGGCAGGGAAAATGCTTTTACTGGTAAAGACTATACGGCCTATTTTCAGCAGCTTGAAAAGAGCCGTTTACCAATCAGTTTTGAACTTGAAGCAGATCGGATGCGTAATCTGACTTTACCCGAAGATGAATTTAAAAAAGAAGTTGCCGTAGTGATGGAAGAACGGCGCATGCGCACCGAAGACAAACCCCGCTCACTGACCTATGAGCAGTTTAATGCAACGGCCTTTATCAGTAGCCCTTATCGAACCCCGGTTATTGGCTGGATGAATGATCTTAAAAATATGAAGGTCGCTGATTTAAAACCGTGGTATCAAAAATGGTATGCGCCAAACAATGCCACACTTGTGGTTGTCGGTGATGTTGAACCGGCCAAAGTGGTTGAGCTTGCTAAAAAATATTACGGGCCACTAAAGCCCAGCGATAATATTCCTGAGCTTAAGCCACGTAAAGAAGCGCCACAGTTTGGTGAACGTCGGATTACAGTGAAAGTACCGGCAAAACTCCCCTATTTAATTATTGGTTATAAAGTTCCTTCTTTAAAAACAGCTAAAGATGACTGGGAGCCTTATGCACTTGAGGTGCTGGCAGGTATTTTAAGCGGTGGTGACAGCGCAAGGTTAGCAAAGCAACTGGTTCGTAAACAGAAAGTTGCCGCCAGTGCAGATGCCGGCTATGACCTGATTGCACGGCAGTCTGGTTTGTTTGTTTTTGATGCTATCCCGGCAGCTAAATTTTCTGTGAGTGATGTAGAAAAAGCACTCTATGCACAGATTGAAAGTCTTAAACAAACGCCAGTAACCGAGAAAGAATTAAAACGAATCAAGGCACAGGTGGTTGCCGGTAATGTTTATGAAAAAGATTCAATCTTTTATCAGGCAATGATACTTGGCCAGCTTGAAACAGTGGGGCTGCCCTGGTCTAAGGCAAACGAATATGTTGATAAAATTCGTGCAGTGACAGCCGAACAGGTTCAGCAGGTAGCAAAAAAATATTTTGTAGACACCTATAAAACAGTTGCGGTGTTAGAGCCACTAAAAAAATAATTAACTAAAGTTTATTCAGGAATAAAATAATGTCGTTACGAAACAGCGTAGTATTTTTATTTATTGGTTTGTTGGCCGTGTCATGCAGCAAGTCTGATAATGATGAAACAGTCATACAAAGCAGCAAGGGCGAAGGCGTTAAAATACAAACATGGAAATCCTCAAAAGGTGCAAAGGTGATGTTTGTACATGCACCACAATTACCAATGATAGATATTCGTCTGGTATTTAATGCCGGCAGTGCACGTGATGCGGCGCAACCGGGTATTGCCAGACTTACCAATAACATGTTAACCAAAAGTGCCGGGCAGTGGAGCACCGACCAGATTGCAGAACGCTTTGAAGAAGTGGGTGCCAATTTCTCAACATCGGCTTTACGTGATATGGCGATTGTCAGCCTGCGTAGCCTGACGGACAAGGCCTTACTTGACCAGGCAGTGAATACTTTTAAAGTGGTTGTATCGAAACCAATGTTTAAGCCGGACGAAGTTAAGCATGAAAAGTCACAGCAATTAATTTCTATCCAGAACCAGCTTCAGTCACCGGGTAGCATAGCCAGTAAATTATTTTATAAAGCAATTTATAAAAATCATCCTTATTCTCAGCCGAGTATCGGAACCACCGAGTCAGTCAAACAGATAAGCATTGATGATCTGAAAAAATTTCACAGGCAGTATTATGTATCTGCAAACCTGACCATTGCGATTGTGGGCAATGTTACCCAGAAACAGGCTGAGACTCTGGCTGAAGAACTGACAGCCGGACTACCTGAAGGTAAGGCTGCTGCAAAACTGCCGGCTGTTGTTCTGCCTGAAAAAGCACGGACAATACATAAAGACTATGCGGCTACACAAACCCATGTGCTGGTTGGCCAGCCGGGCATGAAACGAGGCGACAAAGATTATTTCAGTTTATACGTTGGCAATCATGTTCTGGGTGGCAGTGGGTTTGGTTCCAGAATTATGCAGGAAATAAGAGAAAAACGGGGTCTGGCGTACAGCAGCTACAGTTACTTCTCGCCCATGCAGGTTGAAGGGCCTTTTATAATGGGTTTGCAAACCAAAAATAAAAGCAAGGACGAAGCCTTAAAGGTTTTAAATGAACTGCTACTTAAATTTATTAACGAAGGTCCGACAGCCGAAGAGCTGACACATTCAAAGAAAAACATAACCGGTGGTTTCCCGTTGCGTATTGATAGTAACAAGGATATTACCGAGTATCTGGCAGTGATTGGTTTTTATAATCTGCCGCTGGATTATTTGAATACCTTTAATGATAAAGTAAATGCAGTAACAATCGAGATGATTAAAGATGCCTTTAAGCGACGTATTCACCCGGACAAGCTTGTTACAGTAACTGTAGGCGGTAAAGCCGAATAACTTATGCCCGGCGCAGGACATAATACCTTAAGAATTATTGGTGGGCAGTGGCGTGGGCGTAAACTGCAATTTCCGAAAGTGGGAGCTATTCGACCAACGCCGGACAGGGTCAGAGAAACATTATTTAACTGGCTGGCGCCGGTTATTCGCGGTGCCAATTGTCTTGACTTGTTCGCTGGCAGCGGTGCACTTGGTTTTGAAGCCTTGTCTCGTGGTGCGGCATCGGTTGTTATGTGTGACAGCAATGCAAAGATTATAAAAGTATTAAAACAGCATGCTGAGTTATTAAAAACCGATAATGCAGATTTGATACAAACCGATGCCTGTGGTTTTGTTGAGCGAAACGATAAAAAATTTGATCTGGTATTTTTAGACCCGCCATTTAATTCGAATTTGCTGGAAAGCTGTATCAATTTAATCGCTGAAAAAAATTGCCTTGCTGAGGATGCTATGATCTATGTCGAAGCGGGTTCAAAAACTGAATTACCAACTGCTCCTCAGAACTGGCAGTTGCACAGAAATAAAAAAGCCGGTGATGTGGCCTATTATTTATTTACGACAGGCGAGATCAACTGAGCCTGGTATTGTATAATTCATTTATGGAAAAAATTGCAATCTATCCCGGTACATTTGACCCGATCACCAATGGTCATACCGACCTTATTGAACGTGCTACCCACCTGTTCGACAAGGTCATCGTTGCTGTGGCTAAAGCCACCAGTAAATCACCGGTATTTAACCTCGAAGAACGGGTTGCCCTTGCAACCGAGGTGCTTGAGCGTGTTGAAAATGTTGAAGTTTGTGGCTTCGATATTTTGCTGGTTGATTTTATGCAGCAGAAAAATGCCAGTGTTATCCTGCGGGGGTTGCGCGCGGTGTCTGATTTTGAGTATGAATTCCAGCTTGCCAGTATGAATCGTCACTTAAGTGACAAGATTGAAACTGTTTTTCTGACACCGGCTGAACAATATACTTTTATATCCTCCAGTCTGGTGCGTGAAATTGCGCGTTTAGGCGGTGATGTATCGCAGTTTGTCAGCCCTAAAGTTGTGGCTGCTTTAAAGGCTCATTTAGGTTAAAATGCATTTCGATTAACCCTTCTTATTATTTATAGTATTAATTCCCAAGAGATTTCATGGCTTTATTTATTACAGATGAATGCATAAACTGCGATGTATGCGAACCGGAATGTCCGAATGGTGCGATTTCACAAGGTGAAGAAATTTATGATATTGAACCTGATTTGTGTACCGAGTGTGTCGGCCACTTTGCTGAGTCGCAATGTATAGAAGTTTGCCCGGTAGACTGTATTCTTATTGATCCGAACAGAAAAGAAACACAGGACGAATTAATGGCAAAGTACAAAGTACTTGTTGGCAAAGCCTGATCGTTTTGCCATAGCACTGCTCTGACCGAAATATTTCAACGAAATCAGCAAACAATACGGCAGGTTTATTATTTTATGGAAAAATATAAGCGGATTCTGTTTATACTTTTTATTTTTGTAACCGCAGTTCAGTCTGCAACTTCTGCTGAACCAATAAACCAACAAGCTGCCATTGCGACGGCCCACCCTGTTGCCACTAAAGCCGGATTAAGAATTTTACAACAAGGTGGCAATGCCTTTGATGCAGCGGTTGCTATCAGTGCAACGCTTGCTGTTGTTGAACCGTTCAGTTCCGGTATAGGCGGCGGTGGCTTCTGGTTATTGCAGGATGGCAAAACTAAAAAAAGTATAATGGTCGATGGCCGGGAAGTTGCGCCGTTAGCCGCCAGTAAAAATATGTATCAGGATAAACAGGGTAATGTTGTTAAAGGTTTATCAATTAACGGTGCGTTGGCCGCTGGTATTCCAGGCGAACCGGCAGCACTTGTTTATATTGCAAAAAACTATGGCAGACTGCCATTAAGCCAATCGCTTGCCCCGGCTATTCAGGCAGCAAGGCAAGGTTTTAAAGTAACACCCGCATTTAGGCGTATGGCAAGTTTTCGTTTAAAAGCCCTGCGTAAATCACCGGCTGCTGCAAAAGTATTTTTA
>JALTLP010000097.1 GCA_027001895.1 Chromatiales bacterium
TTACGGGAGGGGGTGACGACTGCAGGGATGCAGGAGGTAGGGCAACGCATGGAGCAGTTGCCGAGGGTGGAGGGTTTACTTACGGGTAATAAAAAATTAACCACGGCGAAAAGATTTTTGTGTTATTGCGGTAATAAAGCCGGAGTTAAAAAGAATTTCCTGGCGTCCTCTGCGTCCTGGTGGTTTAAAAAATCTAACCACAGCGACACAGCGAAAACAAAAATCAAGCCTAATGCTTTGTTTTTCTTTGTGTCCTTAGTGTTCTTCGTGGTTAAAAAAATATAATTTTACTTATTAAACGGTGCAATCAGTTTACGCACAACATTGTATTCGGCATCGGAGGTGGCTGCAAAGCCATTATATTTTTTATCTACAGCCTTAATAATGCGAAGGTGTTCGGGGTTGTTGCTGTCGAGTGATAAAAACGCTTTGCGAAGTTTTGCCAGCATTGCAGGAGAAACATTTTTACTTGCTGCAATGTTGTAAGGTGGTAAGTGTGGTGAGCTGTATAAAATACGCAGCCCCTTGTTTTGCCATTTAAACGCCTTGGTATCTTTTAAAATACCCGCATCAAAGTCACCCTTAAGTACGGCGCGGGCAATATTGTCGTAGTGGCCAAGAAATTTCATTTCTTTTAGTTGAGTTAATTTAATGCCAGAACCAACAACCGCGGCACGTTGTAGCAGGGCGCGCTTATCGCCAAAGGCAAAGGTTTTGCCAATGAGTTGTTTTACGTTTTTTATCGGGCTGTCTTCTTTTACTACTATCATTAACTGGAAACTGGCTTTGCCATTGGTAACGGTTTTAGCCAGTATTTGTGCGCCTCCTTTTGCATGCGCTTTTATATAAGCTACGGGGGTCAGGTAGGCCAGGTCGACATTGCCTTTAATGGTATCCTGAATTGCAACGCCCATATTGGGGGACAAACGCAGTGCAACATCGCGTTTAAGTACTTTGCTTAAGTAACGGGTAAGAGGCTTAAGTCGCCTGTGCATTTCGGCCGGGATATCCATGGCGACCGAACCAAAGACAATTTCCTTACCACTTTCAGCGCTTGCGGGGCCTGTGAAACCAGCAAATAAAGACAGTATAATCATTAGCTTATAGTGATTCATATGGGTATACCTTATGGTTCAGGACACTTTTTGTTTAACCTTGATGTCGTCATAGTGAGTAACGGCATTTCGTCCATTTTCTTTACTAAAATAAAGCGCTAAATCGGCAAAACGGTAGAGATTTTCTGCGTGGCTCTGGAAGTTATTTTTGGTGAGCGTGGCAATCCCGGCGCTGATGGTAACGCTAACCTTATAATCATCGAAAGGTATAACCAGTTCCTGTACGGACTTGCGCAGATTGTCGGCAAGTTCGGTTGTGGTCTGGTTGTCGGCTCGTTTACAAAGAATTGCAAATTCTTCGCCGCCGATACGGCAAACAATATCTGTTTTTCGAACCCTGTTTTTTAATACTTCAGCAACGGCAATCAATGCTTCGTCACCGTGGGTGTGGCCGTAAGTATCGTTAATGTTTTTAAAGTGGTCGATATCCAGGATGATTAGACTGACAGTATCGCCATGGCGTTGGGTTAAGTTTATTTCTTCATCAAGGTGTTCTTCGAAGTATCGTCGGTTAAACAGGCCGGTGAGTGAATCGGTTATTGATAATAGCTGGAATTTCTCGTTAATTTCTTTTAGTTCGGCTTTTTGTGCTTTAAGTTCTTTAATGCTCTGTCGCAGTTGCTGGTCGGCAAAGTCGACCCGGTTTTGTAATTCATGATTGGCCTTGCTTAGCTGGCTGTTAAGTTCGTTAAACTGTTGCGCAAGCTGACCAAACTCATCATCAGTTGATACGGGAATAAAATGAACGTCATCACTTGTCTTTGAGCGGCTGAGTGTGTCAGAGATAATACTGACAGGCCGTATAATTATAAATGACAGCGCGATAAATTCAGCGATAGCAATAATAAAAGTAATAAAAAGTTCACGTTGAATCGACTTGTATTTTTGAGAGTCGATATGTTGCATGGCAGTGTCGGTGTTTAGCCCAAGAATGAGTACTCCCAGTTTGTCGTTATCAAGAATAATATCCTGGTGAAATGTTTTCATCCGGTTACTGTCGAGTACCAGGGTGCCTGCCTGTGACATTGTCTTGCCTTTGCGATCAATGACTTTTGCATAACCTATTTCGTCGGAAAGCGTAATTTCTTTTAACAGTAAATCGATGGTGTGGTAGTCGTAGCCGACAATACTGTAGGTGAGCGATTTGGAAACAAAACGACTGATATCACTGCCGCGACTATCAATTTGTTTCATGACCCGTTGTTTTTCTTCCTGCAAAGAAAACCAGCTGCTTATACTTAGTGTGGTAAGCAGGACAAGGGTTAGCATTAACAGAATTTTCTGTCGTATACCAAAACGAAAAAATGAGTTGGGTGAAAAATTCAAAAGAATAAAACCTGATACCCGCTAATTAACTCCTTTATATATCGGCATTTATGCGAGCTGGCTTTAAGTAATTTGTGTAAATTTGTCGCTAGTGGCCACTACCACTTCATCAGGATCCACTGGTTAACATTGGCGCTTTTTATGTCATTTTCGGTGGCATCCAGCACACCGTCACCGTTACTATCGTACAGATAGTACGGTTTACCCTTTTTGGGGGTAATTTTGGCATAGCGCAGCCGGCCATTGACACGTACTTCTTCAATGGTGGCATCCTTTTTCCTGATAATGGTCACTTCCTTGTTGTCATTGGGAGACGGTACCGAACTGGCCGGTTTGTCTTCGTCCGGGCTGGCGTCTTGCGGTGGGGGTGGAACATCTTCAGCCGCGTAAGCTGCCGTCATACAAAAAAATAGCAGGCTAAATGTGGGGTATCGCGCAAATTGTTTTTTCATCAGCTTTCCTGGTTAAGTTATAGCAGGGAAATTTTCTCTGCTTCTTCGTGTGATGGTTCAAAGCCGGATTCTTCGTAGTGACTAAAGATAGCATTAAGAATTTCATCTGGTTTATCAATAAGTTGTATTAAATCCAGGTCTTCCGGGTTAATCGTTCCTTCGCTGACCATTACGTCTTTAAACCATGCCAGCAAGCCCTCCCAGAAGGGACGATGAACCAGAATTATCGGTATTTTGCGTGTTTTGCCAGTTTGCACAAGGGTTAAAATTTCTGCAAGCTCGTCCAGTGTGCCAAAACCGCCCGGCATAACCACATAGGCGGACGCGTATTTTACAAACATGACCTTGCGCGAAAAGAAATGCCGGAAGGTGAGGGAAATATCCTGGAAACCATTCCCCGATTGTTCATGGGGTAATTGAATATTCAGGCCGATACTCGGTGATTTACCCTCGTAAGCCCCTTTATTGGCCGCCTCCATAATGCCCGGGCCGCCGCCACTGACCACCGAAAAGCCGGCATCTGAAAGGGTGCGGGCAATATCGACGGTGAGCTGGTAATAAGGGTTGTCGGCTTTAGTGCGCGCCGAACCAAAAATACTCACGGACGGGCTTATCTTTACCAGTCGCTCAAAGCCTTCAACGAATTCGGCCATAATCTGGAATATTTTCCAGGACTCCCGCGTTAATTGTGTGTCATTAACCGGGCTTAATCCGGGATGGGGTGCTTCTTTGGGTTTGCTCATATTGCTGTCTTTTTATTGTGAATGAATATTAAAAGTATAGTGTGAATTAATCTGATTGCGTATTGAATATTTGGCAATTAAACAAATAAACCGGCTTAAAGCATATTAGTGCTTAATTCAGATACGCCGGACAGGTAGAATAAGGTTTACTTAAACAGAACAATTAAAACTATGACAAGCAAAAAAACAGCGCCCTTTTTATTAGTCGATGGTTCATCGTATTTATTTCGCGCCTACCATGCCATGCCGGATTCCTTTAAAAATTCCAAAGGTGAAGCAACTGGTGTTATTTATGGTGTAACCAATATGTTGCGCAAATTAATTAGTGATTACCAGCCAAAACATATCGCAGTCGTGTTTGATGCCAAGGGTAAAACCTTTCGACACGATATGTATAAAGAATATAAAGCGCATCGGCCTCCAATGCCGGACGATTTACGCGAACAAATTGAACCGGTGCATAAAATTGTAGAAGCCATGGGCTTGCCGTTAATTTGTGTCAGCGGAGTTGAAGCCGATGATGTTATAGGCACGCTTGCAGCACAAGCCAGTGAGCTGGGCATGGAAACCATTATTTCAACGGGTGATAAAGACATGGCGCAACTGGTTAACCAGCATGTGTCTTTAATTAATACCATGACCGATGCATTCAGTGATGTCGAAGGTGTTAAAGAAAAATTTGGTGTTGCGCCGGAAAAAATTATTGATTACCTCGCGTTGATGGGCGACAAGGCCGATAACATTCCGGGGGTACCCAAGGTTGGGCCGAAGACAGCAGTAAAATGGCTGGAGCAGTATGGTTCGATTGAGGGCATTATAGAACATGCCGATGAAATAAAAGGCAAGGTCGGTGAAAGTTTAAGAGAACACCTGCAACAACTACCCTTGTCGCAACAACTTACTACTATCAAGTGTGACCTTGACCTGGACGTAACACCTAAAACGCTGATATTTGCCGACCCGGACATAGATAAACTACGTGAACTGTTTGAGCGCTACGAGTTTAGAACCTGGCTGGCGCAGCTTGATGACAACGAAAATGGTTCGGCCGCTTCCATAGAAGCAAAACCGGAAGTAAAAACAAGCTATGAAAAAGTTTTAACAGATAAACAGTTAACGGCATGGCTTAAAAAATTAAAGTCAGTCGAGGTGTTTGCTTTCGATTTGGAAACCACCAGCCTTGAATATATGCAGGCAGAAATTGTTGGCCTGTCTTTTGCTGTTGAGGCTAACAAGGCGGCCTATGTGCCGCTTGCTCATAGTTATGAAGATGCACCAAAACAATTGCAACGTGAAAAGGTATTAGAGAAGTTAAAGCCCTTATTGCAGGATAAAAAGGCTGTAAAAGCAGGACAAAATCTTAAATACGATATGAGTGTGCTGGCCAACTACGGTATAAATATGCAGGGTGTAAAGTTTGATACCATGCTGGAATCCTACGTGTTAGACAGTGTTGGCAGTCGCCATAATATGGACGCGCTGGCCTTGCGTTATCTGGACAAACAAACCATTCATTTTGAGGACATTGCAGGTAAAGGCGCCAAACAGCTTACTTTTGACCAGATCGATATTGATGTTGCTACTGACTATGCCGCCGAAGATGCCGATATAACCCTGCAACTCCACCAGGCACTTTGGCCGAAGTTACAACAGTCTGAATCATTACAATATGTTTTTGAAAAAATTGAAATGCCACTGTTACCGGTTTTGTCGCGGATGGAGCGCCGCGGTGTTTTGCTGGACACCAAAGCCCTGCAAAAACAAAGTAAGCAGTTAACAAAGCGCATTGACGAACTTGAACAACAGGTGCATAAGCTTGCGGGTGAAGAATTTAATTTAGGTTCGCCCAAACAGTTACAGAAAATTTTATTTGAAAAACTGGAGCTGCCAGTTATTTCAAAAACACCAAAAGGTCAGCCGTCCACCGCCGAGTCGGTGCTGGTCGAACTGGCACATGACTACGAACTGCCAAAATTAATTTTAGAATACCGTTCGCTTGCCAAACTTAAATCAACCTATACCGACAAGCTGCCGAAAATGATCGACAGCAATACCGGTCGTATCCATACCTCTTATCATCAGGCGGTTGCCGCAACCGGGCGTTTATCTTCAACCGATCCAAACCTGCAAAATATTCCGGTGCGTACCGAAGAAGGTCGGCGTATTCGCAAAGCCTTTATAGCAAACAAAGGCAATAAAATTCTTGCGGCCGATTACTCGCAAATAGAATTACGCATAATGGCACACCTGTCAGAAGACAAGGGGTTGGTGACGGCTTTTGAAAAAGGCATTGATGTACACAGTGCTACCGCCGCTGAAGTTTTTGGCGTTGCTGTTGATAAAGTAACTAAAGAACAACGCCGTCGTGCCAAGGCGATAAACTTTGGTTTAATTTATGGCATGTCAGCTTTTGGTTTAGCAAAGCAACTTGATATAGAACGTCACGAAGCACAAAATTATGTCGACCTGTATTTTGAACGTTACCCCGGCGTAAAACAATATATGGAGCGTACTCGCAAACTGGCCAGTGAACAGGGTTATGTTGAAACCGTACTGGGCCGCCGGTTATACCTGCCCGATATCAATGCGCGTAACGCCATGCGCCGTCAGTATGCCGAACGTACAGCGATTAATGCGCCGATGCAGGGAACCGCTGCCGACATCATTAAGCTGGCAATGATAAAACTTGATTCACAGCTTGAAAAATCAAAACTTGAGTGTGCCATGTTAATGCAGGTGCATGACGAACTGGTTTTTGAAGTTAAACAAAAAGATATTGAAGCGGCATCAATCATAATCAACGATGCCATGGCCAGTGCACTTAAGCTGACTGTGCCACTGGTGGTGGATATCGGTGTAGGCGATAACTGGGACGAAGCGCATTAATACCGCTTTGTGTAGATAAAGCAAATACATGGAACCTTTTGTAGTTGCAGTAGTCATAAGG
>JALTLP010000098.1:0-6139 GCA_027001895.1 Chromatiales bacterium
ACCCGGTTCCATTGCAGAGTGACCGGCATCGGGAATAATATCCAGCTCTGCCAGTGGCAATGCCTGGTATAAATCCCATGCCGATTGCATTGGGCAAACCACGTCGTAACGGCCTTGTATTATCATCGCGGGAATGTCTTTTATGCTTGCGGCATTATTTAATATCTGGTTCGGCTCTAAAAAACTGTTGTTCATAAAATAATGGCATTCGATCCGCGCAAGGCTAACCGCTGTATGCAGGTTACCAAAGCTGTTAACAACATCTTTGTTAGGCTTTAATGTTGAGGTGCGCCCTTCCCAGGTAGACCAGGCTTTTGCAGCACGGCTTCGTACAATGTCATCTTCACTGGTCAGGCGTTTGTAATATGCGGCAACCATATCGTTTCTTTCTTCTGCCGGAATGGGTTCGATAAAGTCCTGCCAGGCATCGGGAAATATTTTGCTGCAGCCTTGCTGATAAAACCACTGGATTTCTTCCGGGCGACATAAAAAGATACCACGCAGTACCATGCCCAGCACTCTGTCGGGGTGTGTTTGTGCGTACACCAGCGATAGCGTAGAACCCCATGAACCACCAAATAACATCCATTTTTTTATACCCAAATGCTCACGAATAAGCTCCATATCAGCAACCAGATGCTGAGTGGTATTATTTTTTAACTCGGCATGCGGAGTGGACTGCCCGGCACCGCGTTGGTCAAACAGGATAATACGGTATTTTTCAGGGTCGAAGAAACGCCGGTGGCAATCAACCACACCGGCGCCCGGCCCGCCGTGTATAAACACTACGGGGATACCGTCCAGCGAACCGGACTCTTCAATATACAACTCGTGGATATCGTCTACTTTTAAACGCTGTACCTGATAAGGTTTTATTTTGGGGTAAAAAACTCGCATTCTTAATCAACAACCACCTTGTTGCTAAAACTTTTTATGCTCACAATGCCCAGCAATAATAAGCCCGCCAAAACAGCGATAGGGCCAATACCGGTTTCCAGCAAGGTATTCGCCCAGGCATACTCAAACACCCTTGCCAGGAATAACATCCCCGAATGCATGACTGCGCCAACAATAAACAACCAGCTTATTAGCTGTTTTAACCAGCTTGCCGCGGCGATAAAACACAGGGTAAGCCCGGCTATAATATTAAGCACCGACTCAAGGTTGCCATGCGCATGCGGCCCGCCTTTTATGGCATCTATTTCAGCTTCGACGTTGTTGAGCTTGTTTATACCCAAAATACCGGCCGTGTTGGCTTTGGCAATTTGCATGGCTGTGAGGGGTTCGAGTTCTTCTTCAAAACCATTACCTTTTAAGGCCTGCAAGCGGCCCACGCTGGCCTGTTTTTCGACTGCGGCTTTGCCAAAATCTTCGTATTTGTCCACCATAACAATGCCCAGCGAAGCGGTAAAAACCAGGTAGATAAACCCAAAGGCAATATTCTTTTTTCCTATCATTTGCTCACTCCTCTATCATTTTTATTAATCCGTACTGACTCAAAAACATACTCCACCTGCTCCGCATACGCAACCACATAAATAATGATGAGATGGGCTAATTTATTGACTTTTTTGGGCTTTACCCGGCCAAAAGATACATTTACACTTCACAGCTTTCGCCTAAACAGTGATATTATATATAAGGTATCTACCCAAACATTTACAACCCAAGAATATGACGATGAAGTATAAAACAGACGACCTGCGTATTACCGGCTTACAAGAAGTCATTCCCCCCGAACAATTACTTGGTGATGTACAGGTAAGCGATTTTGGTCGTAAAACCATTTTTGATACCCGTAATGCCATCCACAATATTCTTAGCGGTAAAGACGACCGGGTGCTGGTTATTGTTGGCCCTTGCTCGGTGCACGACCCGAAAGCCGCGCTCGAATATGCCAAACGCTTAAAAGAACAACGTGACTTGCACGAAAAAGATTTACTGATTGTTATGCGCGTATATTTTGAAAAGCCGCGCACCACCGTTGGCTGGAAAGGTTTAATAAACGATCCTAATCTTGATAACAGCTATGAAATAAACAAGGGACTGCATATTGCCCGCCGACTACTTGCAGATATCAACGACCTGGGCGTACCGGCCGGTACCGAGTTCCTCGACTTAATTACCCCACAATATCTGGCCGACCTGATTAGCTGGGGTGCAATCGGCGCACGCACAACCGAAAGCCAGGTACACCGTGAACTGGCATCGGGTCTGTCCTGCCCGGTTGGTTTTAAAAACGGCACCGATGGTACATTAAAAGTTGCCGTTGATGCGCTCACCTCGGCCAGCCAACCGCATAGCTTCCTGTCACTCACCAAGCAGGGGCATTCGGCTATCTTTACAACCACCGGTAATGACGATGTGCACGTTATCTTACGTGGCGGCAAAAAACCAAATTACGATGCAACCAACGTAAACATTGCAGCAGAACAGTTACATAAGGCCGGCCTGCCTGAAATGCTTATGATTGATGCCAGCCATGCTAACAGCGAAAAACAATTTCAACGTCAGATTGAGGTAAGTAAAAACATTGCCGAACAAATTGCCGGCGGCGATAAACGTATTATGGGTGTAATGCTGGAAAGCCATCTGGTTGAAGGTCGCCAGAATGTTGTTAACGGCGAAGAACTCACCTACGGGCAAAGCATTACCGATGCCTGCATAAGCTGGGACAACACCGTGCCGGTACTGGAAAAACTCGCAACAGCGGTACAACAACGCCGCGATAAAAAATAAAAAATTTTAAACCAATAACATGGATTAAAAATGAAATGCCCAAATTGTAATGACCAGCCATTACAATCAATGATGACCAAACAAGGTTCGGAAATTGATTATTGCAAACAGTGCAAAGGGATATGGCTGGACCGCGGCGAGATTTTTCATTTTGTAAAACGCCCCAAAAAAGTTAGCAAAAAACTACAGGCCGCAATCGACAAGGCAACGCCGGGTTATAAAATATCGCCCCGTACCGATAAGCCTATGCAACAAATTGTTTACGATGGGCATATTACACTGGACTATTGTCCTTCGTCCGGTGGACTCTGGTTTGATGACAACGAGCTTAAGTCACTTATTAACTATGATAAAGATATTCGCCTAACCCCCGAAAGCAGTAACCAATCTGTTTACAACCAGTCGGCTGTACAACGCCGCGGCCAGACAAAACTAAAACAAAAAAACACTTCAGACAGGCAACGCCACCGTGCATTACAGGCTGGCCTGTTAACCTTACCCAATTTATTTTTACGTTCCAGCTTAACCTTAATTGGTTTATACACAATACTGGGGCTGGTTTTAATAACCGCAGTTGAATTTATTGGTGTAGACCCAAACATCGCCCTGTTTATTGGTGTTGGTATTGTATTGCTACAGTTTTTGATCGGCCCGTTTATAATGGATATATCCTTGCGCTGGATGTACCACATGCAATGGAAAACACCGCAACAACTACCACCACACTTAAACGCCTTTATCGATAAAATAAGCCAGCAATATAATATAAAGTACCCGCGCATCGGTATTATTGATGACGGTGCACCACAGGCTTTTACTTATGGCCATACACCCAGCAATGCGCGTATTGTTATTTCGCGCGGCATACTGGAACTGCTCGACCCGGCAGAAGTTGAAGCCGTGGTTGCACACGAAATGGGCCATGCGATTCATTGGGATATGTTCTTAATGACCGTTGTACAGCTTGTGCCGTTATTGCTTTACTATCTTTACCGTGCACTTATTTCTGCGCGTTCATCCAATAGCAAAGGGGCTGGCGCTCAAATGGTTGCAGCAATGGGCGCCTATGCACTTTATATAATAAGCGAATATATTGTTTTATGGTTTTCGCGTACCCGCGAATACCATGCCGACCGTTTTGCCGGTGAAGTTACGCATAATCCATCTAATCTTGCCAGCGCATTGGTTAAAATTGCTTATGGTTTGGCTGGACAGGAGAAAGAGACAGCCGATGACTCTGACGAAGATTCAGAGTCAAACCGAAACCCTAACCTGGATGCAATCGGTGCACTGGGAATTTTTAATGCAAACTCGGCCAGCGCCTTTGCAATATCCAGTTATTCGGATGAAGCGCAACGCAAGCATGAAGTCAACAAACAAAGTGTTGTTAATGCCATGCGTTGGGACTTATGGAACCCCTGGGCAAAATGGTACGAGCTTAATTCAACCCACCCGTTAATTGCCAACCGTTTACGTTACCTTTCGGATCAGTCAGCGCATATGGGAAAAACCCCTTATATTGTTTTTGACGAAGAACAACCCGAATCTTACTGGGATGAGTTTGCAATTGATATTCTTATTTACCTGCTACCTGTTATTGCATTTGCAATCAGCCCGTTATATGCCGTCGTGCTGGCAACCGGTGGTTTTGATGTAAACACCAAACTGGTTATTGGCAGTACCTTGTTACTAACCGGGCTTGCTCTGCTTATAAAATATAAATTCAGTTACAGGCAGGGGTTTTTCCCAACCATGTCAGTGGCATCGTTATTAAAACGAGTTAAGGTATCTTCTATTCGCCCGGTGCCCTGTAAAATTGACGGTATGATAATAGGCCGCGGTGTGCCCGGTTATATTTTCTCGGAAGACTTTGTATTAAAAGACAGTACCGGTATTATCTTTCTTGATTACCGCCAACCCTTCGCACTCTGGGAATTTTTCTTTAGCCTGTTAGGCGCCAAAGATTACCACGGCCAAAGCGTAACGGTCGAAGGCTGGTATCGGCGATCACCGGTTCCGTATATTGAAATTAAAACACTAAAATCAGAAAATAAAAATACCCGTAGCTGGGTTCCCATTTTAAATAAACTCACAGCCGTTGCTATGTTTGTTGGTGGTTTTATTTTAATTATGGTTTCTTAAAACAGCAATTAACGAAATGAAACTTACGCTTTACCAGGTTGATGCTTTTGCAGATAAAGTTTTTAGCGGCAACCCGGCTGCTGTTTGCCCGCTCGAAAGCTGGTTGGATGACAATATCCTGCAGGCGATTGCAGCAGAAAATAATTTAGCAGAAACTGCTTTTTTTATTAAAACGGCCAACGGCTATCATATCCGCTGGTTTACACCTGTTACCGAAGTTGCGCTGTGCGGCCATGCCACACTTGCCAGTGCCTATGTGTTGTTTAACTTGCTCGGCGTTAAAAGCCGTTCTATTAACTTTCAGTCACTGTCTGGTGTATTAAGCGTGACCCGTCGGGATGAACAACTCACCCTGAATTTTCCGGCACAACCGGCAAAACCCTGCCAGATGCCGCAATGGTTAGCAAAAGCATTTAGCACATCTCCTGATATACATGCAGTCGAATGCCTTAAAGCCGAAGACTATATTCTTGTATTCGATACCGAACAAACGATTATAGATGCAGCCCCGGATATGCGAGAGCTGATGCACAACGATTTACGTGGCGTTATTATTACGGCTGCATCAAATAACTATGATTTTGTTTGCCGTTTCTTTGCGCCAAACTGTGGTATTGATGAAGACCCCGTTACCGGCTCGGCCTATACCCAACTAAGCCCATACTGGAGCAAACAGCTGAGTAAAAAAGCCATGTCGGCCAGGCAGCTATCAACCCGTGGCGGTGACGTTTTTGTAGAAGATAAAAGTGAAAGGGTAATGATTTCCGGTAAGGCTGCCCTTTATATGCAGGGTGAAATAATGCTTTAGCTATGCCGCCGTGGTTAATTTTTTTATTAAGAAAATAAACGCAAAACCCTCCCCCTGTCCCCCTCCCGTAAAGGGAGGGGGGATCATGGAAGTTTCTTCCATTAAATCTATTTTCACTTTACTCCCTCCTGTAAAGGAAGAGGGAGTCTATTTTTACTTTACTCCCTCCTGTAAAGGGAGAAGGAATCTATTTTCACTTTACTCCCTCCCGTAAAGGGAGAGGAAATCTATTTTCACTTTACTCCCTCCTGCAAAAGGGAGAGGAAATCTATTTTCACTTTACTCCCTCCTGCAAAGGAAGAGGGAGTCTATTTTCACTTTACTCCCTCCCCCATTTCGGGGGAGGGTTGGGGGCTGACGAATCGACACATAATCATTGAAAATAGGTTTAAGAATCAATTAGATAAAAATAAAGACATGCATGATGAATTATGATCTAATTCGTTTCTC
>JALTLP010000098.1:6149-6555 GCA_027001895.1 Chromatiales bacterium
TGCCTCGATTTATTTAACTATACTATAAAGGCTGGAGTTGGCTCTAGATCAAGTGAAATTTAATATATTATTACTATTTGGTAGTAATGTAGGTGAACAGTTCGATTTTGTGGTTACGTTATTGATTTCTCAGTATAATTTGATTGGTTTTGAATAACCACGGCGACACAGAGGATGCAGTGAGAAATAAAATTAATTAACCACGAAGGACACAAAGAGCACGAAGAAAGAAATAAAAAAGGGGGGAAGAAATCTACCGCTATTCCCCCTCCCTAACCCCTGACGAATCGACACATAATCATTGAAAATAGGTTTAAGAATCAATTAGATAAAAATAAAGACATGCATGATGAATTATGATCTAATTCGTTTCTCCACAAAACAAAAAGGTCAACACCATGCACGT
>JALTLP010000099.1 GCA_027001895.1 Chromatiales bacterium
TCTTTACTGAAGTCAGCCGAATAGGTAATACATCGATGGATGTAAGCATCGTTGCTTATGCTGAAAGAAAACGTAAAGTCGAAGAATGCACCCGGGTTGCTTCAGCAATTTTTACTTATGTTGCGCTTGATGAAAACAGAAACCCCAGAAGCATAAAAAAAACAGCAATAATAGAAAAAGCTTAAGCTGTAAACTGTAAAAAATCTTTAGAGCTTAAATAACGTATAAAAATTATTTGTTGTCTGTTCTGCAATATATTCATACGACTCACCACGTAATTCTGCGATACATTCTGCAACATTTTTTACGTAAGCCGGCTGGTTAGACTTGCCACGATACGGAACCGGTGCAAGATAAGGTGAGTCGGTTTCTACCAGCATTTTTTCAATCGGAACATTTTTAGCCACTTCCTTTAAAGCAAGGGCATTTTTAAATGTAACAATACCTGAAAACGAAATATAAAAACCAAGCTCCAGTGCACGTTGTGCCGTATCCCAGTCTTCGGCAAAGCAATGCATTACCCCACCTGCATCCCGAGCATTTTCCTGTTGCATAATTTTAATCGTATCATCTGTCGCTTCACGCATATGAATAATAAGCGGTTTTGCGGTTTGCTTTGATGCTTCAATATGGTTTTTAAACCGTGTTCGTTGCCATTCCAGATCATCACCGGTTGTTCGGAAATAATCCAGGCCCGTTTCACCAATAGCAATAATATTTTTATCATCAGCCAGTTGAATCAGTTCATCGACGGTAGGATCCTGGCCATCTGTTTCATTTGGATGTACGCCAACCGAAGCATAAACGTGCTGATTATTCCTGGCGATATCCAGAACATCATCAAGATGTTCAAGGTCAATACAGACATTTAACATTTTATGCACGTCATGCTGGTGTGCCTTGTCCAGTGCATTTTCAATTTTATTATCAAAGGGGCTGAGATCCAGCCTGTCTAAATGGCAATGTGAATCGATCAGTTGTACTGACATAGTAGAAAACTTTTAAATTAATGGTTATAAAAAGAAGCGAATTACAAATTACATGGTATGTGTTTGACGATCCGATTTAAGCGCACCAGCAAGGTAGGTTTCAATTTTGGTTCTTGCACCACCACCATCCTGTTCACTAAACTGTACACCAATTCCAGCAGCACGATTCCCTGCCGCACCCTTGGGCGTAACCCATACAATTTTACCGGCGACCGGTAATTTTTCATTGTCTTCCATCAACGATAGTAGCATAAACACTTCATCGCCTAGCTTGTATTTTTTATTGGTCGGAATAAACAAACCACCATGTTTGATAAACGGCATATACGCAGCATATAGCGCACTCTTGTCTTTGATTGTAAGTGACAATATACCTTGTCGGCCTGCAGCAGGTTTTGTTGCCATTATCGAGAATACCTTTTTTATTATCTACTTTGAGCCACCAGGCTCCACTGTATTAAAAGACTTTCCAGTTGTAACTGCATGTTTAACGATGTATGTCCAAATCGGATAATATCCAGTACCTTATCATAAATACCATACAACCGTTTTGCCGGTATCCTTTCGGCCAACTCGTTCAGTATTATATTGTCTTTATAATAGAGTAACGCATTTTGTTCAATATCCCTATCTCCTGAATTACCAGCAAGTATTGAATGGTGGCGAATCATATCGACAATCCAGCTATATACCAGTTTTATCGGTATATTATCCGGCTGCTTTAGCCATTTTTCAGCAATTTTAACCGATTTTGCCTTGCCAGAGGCCAGCATTTGCCAATCTGTGAGCAAATCATCATGGATCTGAGCAATATCTGCCTCTAGATAGCCCAGGCCGGTTAAAGGTGCATTTTCAGCCAATTTTAGGGCAAACTCAACTTCATCCGGGCTTTTTCCACTAGTTTCAGACAGCCACTGCCGTGCTGGCTGCATATCGGTTAATTTAATCGCAAAATTCTGACATCGGCTACGAATAGTGGCCGGTAAAAAACCTGGATTCGAGCATACCAGCAATAAAATAGTATTTTCTGGTGGTTCTTCGAGTGTTTTAAGCAGGCTGTTAGCGGCACTCACTGTCATCGCTTCGGCCGGGTTTATCACAACCAGTCGGGCTTTACCTCGGGCACGTGTTAACGACAAAAATTCAACCACTTCACGCACCTGATCTATCTTGATGGTTTTCACATCCTCGTTTGTTTGTAAAAGTTTAAAGTCAGGATGTGTTCCGGCATTAAACAATTCGCAGGACGGACAATGGTTACAGGCAGTGTTTGCATTTATAGTTTCTGCATTCGCATCACATAACACCGATTTCGCCCATAGCATGGTCAGCTCAAACTTGGCCAGACCAGCTTTACCGTTAATTAATAATGCATGCGGTATTTTACCTGAATCCTGGTAGCGTAATAATCGATGCCAGTCATTCAATTGCCACGGGTAAAGCTGTAACGTGTGATAATTAACCTGCGACTCTGTTTTGTTTTTTACCGCCATTATTTTATAAACTCATCCAGAACAACAGCAATATCGCTTTGTACTTTATCTAACGGCTGAGATGCATCAACAATTCGGTAACGCTGTGGTGATGCTTCAGCCAGTTTCAGATAGGTATTGCGTACTGATTCAAAAAAATCATGCTTTTCCTGTTCAATTCTATCGGGTGTACTGCGATCACTAGCGCGTTTCATTCCAATTTCAACGGATACATCCAGCAAAATAGTTAAGTCCGGTCTTAAGCTGCCCTGCACCCAGTTCTCAAGGTCAGCGATTCTTGACATGGCAATACCACGCCCGCCCCCCTGATAAGCATAAGTTGCATCGGTAAAACGGTCACACAGAACCCACTTTTTTTCTTTTAAAGCAGGTTGAATTAATTCTGCAAGATGTTGTGCGCGTGCTGCAAACATTAATAACAGCTCTGTATCTGAAACCATAGCTTTGTTGCTCGCATCGAGTAACAAATCCCGGATTTTTTCAGACAATTCGGTGCCACCCGGTTCGCGGGTTGATACCACGTCGATGTTTTTATCTTTTAAGTAAGACAGAATAAAAGCAATATTACTGCTTTTACCAACACCCTCACCACCTTCGATTGTTATAAACTTACCACTCATTTATTTTTTCTTGTAAGATGAAAAAGATCGCTTACGCCCCTTTAATTGATATTTAATAACCGCATTATTATGTTCTTTTAACGTAGCAGAAAAATAATGACTGCCATCCCCTTTAGACACAAAATACAATGCCTCACCGGGAGCCGGATGTAAAGCAGCATCTATTGCTTCCCGGGATGGCATCGCAATGGGTGTGGGCGGCAGCCCATAGTGCCGGTAGGTATTATAGGGTGTGTCTTTTTTTAAATCACGGCGTTTAATATTGCCCTTAAACTTTTTACCCATTCCATAAATGACGGTAGGGTCGGTTTGCAGACGCATACGCACCTGCAAGCGGCGAATAAATACACCTGCTATCTGTTTACGTTCTGATGCAAGTCCTGTTTCCTTTTCAACGATTGATGCCAGAGTCAGTGCATCATAAGGTGTTTTAAATGGCAGCCCCACATCACGCTGTGGCCATTGCTGTGCCAGATATTTTTCCATCGCAGTATAAGCCTGCTTTAATAATGCAATATCCGTTGTGCCTTTGGGAAAGTTGTATGTGTCCGGCATAAACCGACCTTCAGGATGTACATTTTCGTAACCCAGCTTAACCATAATCTGATTGTCAGACAGTTTTGTTAATTTATGTTGCAAGGCGGGTTCCTTATTTACAACGTCCATCATCTGAGAAAAATTCCAGCCTTCGATAATTGTTAATGAATAAAGTTTTACTTTACCACTCAGAAATTTTTCAACCAGACTAAGAGGGGTATCTTCTTTTGTAACAAGATACTCACCGACATGAAGTTTGTCCGGGTTTGACAATAACCGCGCATACCATAGCAGGTAACGCGGCTTTGTAACCAGCCCCTGCTCCTTAAGCCGATATAATAAACGGGTTAAATTACTACCCGGTTTAACTGTCACTGACAACTCGGCAGTATTCACCAGTAAGGGTGAGTTAAGATAGGTTTTATAGTCCCACCAGAAATAACCAGCCGCTAATGAGCCAGTTAAAATACTGATACCAATAAGTTTATAAAGCAGACGCAGCATAATCGACCGAATGATTGTTAACGAGTAATTGCATTATTTTTTTTGTTATTATTCCTGCTGTAAAAACATCAGTACCAATTTTCTTTACTGGCCAGAGACCGATAACACTATTGGTTAAAAAGACCTCATCCGCTGCCAGTACTCTATCTAATGATAAGCAATCTTCAGCGGTGATGATGTTGGCTGAATCACAAAGTTTCAACACATTATTGCGTACAACACCACGGACTCCAACACTTTTAATTAAAGGGGTTATAAGCACACCTTTTTCAACAATAAAAATATTCGACATCACCCCTTCAACTACATTATCACTATTATCCAGCATAATGCCTTCCTGGTAATCACTATCCCACTCGGCACGTGCCAGTACCTGATCGAGTCGATTTAAATGTTTTAATCCTGCCAGTTTTTTATTACCCGAAAGCCGTGTATCACATACACATATGTCTACACCGTTTTGCCAGTAAGCTTTACTATAAGCCGGAGATTCACTGAGTATCATGACGATATTTGGACTGCCAGTCTCTGATATTTTATAACCTCGCTCCGCTTCTCCGCGAGTTACAATAATTTTAACGACATACTGCAAGTTCTGACTGACTGAGTCGGTTAATTCATTAAATTGTTGCTGTAATGTGGTTTTATCCGGGCAGGTAATACCAAGAACACTGCAACCCTTTGCTAATCGCTGGTAATGCTCATTAAATAATACCGGTTTTTTATTTGCTAATAAAAGGGTTTCAAAAACCCCATCACCATAATTAAAACCCCGATCCATAACTGAAATCGATGATTGCCGTCTTCCATTTACCATTTTTCTTAAAACAGCCATTCGCTAATTCACCGCCTGCAATAAACCTTTGGCCTTGGCACGTGTTTCCTGCAACTCATTTTCTGCAATCGAATCATTCACCAACCCGGCACCCGCTCGCATACGCAACTCTCCTGCATGGTACTCAAAGGTTCTGATTAAGATATTCAGATCCATACTACCGTCATGATTGATATAGCCAATCGACCCCGTATAAGCACCGCGAGGCTGACCTTCCAGTTCGGCAATAATTTGCATACAGCGTTCTTTGGGGCATCCGGTAATAGTTCCCCCTGGAAAAACAGCACGAATAACCTCACCCGGTGTTGTGCCTGGCTTTAACTTGCCGGTAACATTCGACACTATATGATGCACATGTTGAAACGACTCAAGTGCCATTAATTCATCAACATGAATGCTTCCCGGCACACACACCCGCCCTAGATCATTACGTTCAAGGTCGATAAGCATAATATGTTCTGCTCGTTCTTTAGGGTGAGCGATCAACTCTTTAAGGTTCTCAATATCCGCTGTGGTTTCATTATTTCGGGCCCGTGTACCGGCTATTGGCCGTGTATAAATCGTCCCATCACGGGTTTTAACAAGACGTTCGGGAGAAGAGCTGATTATTTCAAGTTCTTCGTATACAGCACAGCCTGAAAAGGGTGCCGGGTTAGTCTGTTTAAGCGACCGGTATAACGTCAATGGCGAAAGGTTTTCTGCATTAGCTGCCTTCCACAACCTCGACAAGTTAACCTGGAAAACATCACCTTCTTTTATATAATGTTTTATCCTGGAAATTGAATCAAGGTAAACCTGCGGATCTTCTTCGGACAACTCAATTCGAGTTTGTCGTTCATCGGTCAGCTTGTCAGGAAGGCTGGCAATATCCTCCAATACAATATCGATATTGTTTTTATATTCATCCTCAGTAACAATATACTGACAACCTGTTTGCTTATCATTAATCAATGCCAAAGGAATTCTTGTTAAACGTGCAACGATTGATTTACTTTGTGCACAGGGTAATTTCAGGCGCGGTTCAATTTCTCCGGCCAGTTCATAACCTAAGTAAACAAACCAGCCTCCGCTAAAAGGCAGCTCTGATAATTTTATATTTTTTCTGTTCTGCAACCAGTGGCTATCAAGGTTTGATAAAAAGTCTTTTGATGTATCGACATTCTCACCATTTATCTCTTTATCAGAGAACAGGGTTAAACTTTGTTGAGGGAAGGCAAATAAAATATCGTAGCGTGCATGTTCACTGGCAGATGTTATATTTGCACAAAGAACATCTTCTGCCTGTGCAGAACTTTCGAGTAAAAAAGGATAACGTGACGGGCTAATACTGTGTAGCGCAGTAAAATCGACAGTTTGTTCTAGTCGTATAATTTTTAATTCGGCAGACTCGATCTGTTCCAGGCAGTCCATACTGTCATGTTACGGGTTATCGAAGTTTACCAATAACCAACGTGCCGTTTGTACCACCAAAACCAAACGAATTCGATAAGGCAACATCCACTTTTATATCACGGGTGGTATTCGGCACAAAATCCAGGTCGCAACCGCATTCCAGATCAGGATTAAAGATATT
>JALTLP010000100.1 GCA_027001895.1 Chromatiales bacterium
ACACACAACAACTTATTAAACAACCTCCCCCCAAACATGTAACCGGTAAAAATATGAAAGAAATTCCTGTTAACTTTTCAGCAAATAAAACCATTAAAGTAAAACAAGGTGGCTGCGACAGCCAGCCCATGTTAGCCGGTTTATTAACTCTGGAACAGGCACGCAATAAAATGCTGGACAGTATTACGCCTGTTAGTGACGCAATAAAAACAGATATTATGAATGCCTATGGCCGGGTACTGGCTGAAGATGTTTTATCACCGATTAACGTGCTAGGTTATAAAAACTCGGCAATGGATGGCTATGCTGTTAAAGCCGCTGACTTACCTTCCAGTGATAACAGGGTATTTAAACAGGTTGGTATCTCCTGGGCAGGTAAGCCTTATGATGGCACGGTAAATAATAACGAATGTATTCGTATAATGACCGGCGCAAAATTACCGGACGATACCGATACGGTTATTATGCAGGAGCACATTAGCAAAGAAGGTGACAATATTATTATTGGTAGCGGCCACAAGGCTGAACAAAATGTTCGTTGTGCCGGCGAAGATATTCAAAAAGGGGCTACCGTCTTATCAAAAGGCAAACTGATTAAAGCTGCCGAGATGGGGCTGCTTGCTTCACTTGGGCTTGCTAAAGTCAAAGTGATTCGGCCACTTAAGGTAAGTTTTTTTTCAACCGGTGATGAAATTAAGAGCGTTGGCCAAACATTGCAGGACGGCCAGATATACGACAGCAATCGTTATACTATCTTCGGCATGTTACAAAAATTAAATATTGAAATTCACGACATGGGCGTTATCCCGGATGACCGAAAAAAAATTGAAGACGCATTTTTAACCGCGGCAGAAAATTCAGACGTTATTATTACATCCGGTGGCGTCTCGGTTGGTGATGCAGACTTTGTAAAAGAAACATTAGAAAAACTTGGCCAGATAAATTTCTGGAAGCTGGCAATGAAACCAGGCAAACCACTGGCCTTTGGTACCGTTAAAGATGCCATGTTTTTAGGCTTGCCGGGCAACCCGGTGTCGGTAATGGCCACTTTTTATCAGCTTGGCCTGCCGGCGATTCATCGTTTAAGTGGCAATAAAAACTATACCCAGGTGATTACAAAAGCAAAAGTCACCGAACCCTTTTACAAACGCCCCGGCCGACTCGATTTTCAGCGTGCTATTTTCAGTTATGATGACAAGGGTGAGCTGGTTGTTAAAGGGGTGGGCATGCAGGCTTCGCATATCTTAAGCGGCATGAGTCTGGCAAACTGTTTTGCAATTATTCCGGCTGAAAGTGGTACGGTTAACCCCGGAGAGATAATTGATATTCAGCCTTTTGAAGGTTTAATGTAAACCCCGATGCGAATCCATAAACTGATTATTATTGGTTGGATTATTTATATCGCTGCTTTTTTTATACCCTGGTCAGGCAAACCGTTTGGCGGCTGGTTGTTGGGATGGTTCTGGCTGGTTATTGATGTTGGTCCGGTTACAAATTTTCTCTCTACACTACAACTCGGCATAAAAGAAATTGCCAGCATTGCTGCTATTCTTGCCGGGTTTATGATGCTGGGCTCGCCCTTGTTTTTATATTTAATAACAAAAGGTTTTTACGGCTGGCACCAATATCTACCATTGGCTGCATTTATACTGGCGTTTATCGCAGTCATTTTAAAAATAATTATTTTTGTAAACTTGCAGAGTGGGATGTCTGCCTTGTACATAACAGGTAATGCAGTCTGGTTAACAGCTTTTGGTCTGGTATACGCCGGCTTTAAACAACAGCTGCATTATTTAAAAACACATATTCTGCAAGCCTGATACGTTACTAAAAAAAGCAAAAATCCCTGAACAAGTTGTTACTTGCCCAGGGATTTAAAATTTCAACTACGCCTGTTTATTTTGTTCTTCTTCCATTTGCTTGCGAACTTCTTCCATATCCAGGCTGGCTGCTTTTTCTATCAGCTCTTCAAGCTGAGGTTTCTGTAATGCACCGGCTTCTGAATACAGGATAACCTGCTCACGGAACATCATTAAAGTCGGGATAGAACGAATCTGAAAACCGGCTGCCAGTTCCTGTTGATCTTCGGTATTTACCTTGGCAAACACAATATCCGGATGGTGTTCAGACATTTCTTCATAGACCGGTAAAAAGCCCTGACAAGGACCACACCAGGGTGCCCAGAAGTCAACAATAACAAAATCGTTATTCTCAATTGTTTCTTTAAAATTTTCTTTGGTTAATTCAATAGTTGCCACGAGCTTCCCCGATAAATTAGTTAAATGAATATTTCTATATATGCCTGAAACAGCCTGTTTCAAGTAGTAATCGTAATTATATCCTACTAACTATCAACAAGTTAGTTAAAACCAAGCTCTTTCAGGCTATAAACGTACAAAATATTGTCCGGGGTGATTTTATAGTCAGGAATATCCAGATTTTGAGCATTCTTGCTATAAGCCCGGCCTGCTTTGTCGTAAACACCGGAACGGCTATCCGAAAAACCACCCTCCCAGGCTTTATCCATATTAAGTACCGACTTAAAACTTTTTAGACGATAATTAACTTCTACGCCATAGCGAGGATTTATCGCATAAGCTATAAAATATTCTGGCTTTAGCGAACGATAATAATTTTTGGCGAATTTAGGCTGTGAACTTTTAACTGAATCCGGATCGGACAGACTCGAACGTACAGCCAGTAAATTTTTTAAATCCTGTTTAGTACGCCGCATAATTATAATTGGCAGACCATGTTGCTGAATAATCCTGACCTCACCGGGTTTTAATTCGCTCAGGTTAAATTGCACAAGGTATTTTTCTTTTTTAATAGAGGATGAATCTGAGTATGTTGAAAATATTTTCCAGACTCCGATAACAGCAATAAAAACAAGAATAAAAAAAGTTCTGACAAAATAACTGCGCTGTTTATTTTTAATATTACTTGCTGTCATTTTAAAGTGATTTTACCTTACCGGTTTTTTTATAATTTATATAATCCTGTAACACCTTGCCATGATCAAAAGCAAGTTGTTCAGGAAGTCGGTCAATAGTAAACACGTCAACATTTTTTGCATCATCTGCAGCTACCGGCTGGCCACTTGCAGTGGCAACATAAATAGCCGTTGCAGTATGGCCACGTATATCCCGTGCAGGATCAGAATAAATCCCCAGTAAACATTGCAGCTTCACATCCAGGCAAACTTCTTCCCTTGCTTCACGAACAGCGGTCTGTTCAGTGGTTTCACCCAGGTCAACAAATCCACCGGGTATTGCCCAGCCATAGGGTGGATTTTTGCGTTCAATTAAAACAATTGCTGTTTTACCCTTTTTATCCTGCAGTTCAATAATGGTATCCGCAGCCAGTAAGGGTGTAACCGGTTTAAAGTTATTAGTTGTCATAAAAACTGTCTTTCAGGAGGAGTATTTATTTTTAAAACGAATAATTTTTGCACGTTCACGTTTATCGGGTCTTTTATTCGGTGCCAGCACTGCCTGTGCTTTTACCTGCATACGCAGCAACTCACGTTGTTTTATACTGTCTTCAGTTTCGCTATAAAGCGTTTGCGCAATACTTGCCGAAGCACGTTTATCAGCTAATGCCTGTACCTGAATTATAAATTTGTACAGGCCTTTCGTGATAACAAGTTGATCACCCACTGCCAACTGTCGTGCAGGTTTTACCCGTTTACCATTTACATGCACATGACCTCCCTGCACCGCTTCGCTGGCAAACTTGCGGGTTTTAAAAAAACGGGCAGCCCAAAGCCACTTGTCTAACCGTACCTGCATCGTTAACAAAAGCCCTTAACTATGACCCCAAAGAAAATAGTACTATAAAGCATGGTGTATTAATTGCATACACAATACGCTAATATTAAATTAAAAAGCGTTGTAGTTGTATGCATAAAAAGCAGTTCATACAGTCATTGGGTCAGATTGTTTCAGGGAAAAATATCCTGACAAGCAAGGAAGAACTTCATCCCTACGAATGTGATGGCTTGTCTGCATACAGGAAACTGCCGTGGCTTGTAGTATTGCCCGAAACAATTGAACAAATACAACAAATTGTAAAACTCTGTAATAAAAATAGCATTCCACTTATTGCACGCGGAGCCGGTACCGGACTTTCCGGTGGCGCACTGCCACAGGACAATGCACTTGTTTTATCGCTGGCCAAACTAAACAAAATCTTAAACGTCGACCCTGCTAACCGCAGTGCAAGGGTACAGCCAGGGGTCAGAAATCTGGCGATCAGTGAAGCAGCAAAACAATTTGGACTGTATTATGCACCTGACCCTTCGTCACAAATTGCCTGCTCTATTGGTGGCAACGTTGCCGAAAATGCCGGTGGTGTACATTGCCTGAAATACGGCTTAACCGTTAACAACCTGCTTGAAATTAAAATTATAACTATTGAAGGTGAGCTTGTTATTCTTGGTAGCCAGTCACTCGATTCGGCCGGTTATGATTTGCCCGCACTGATAACCGGTTCGGAAGGATTGCTTGGTATTATTGTTGAGATTAGCGTTAAGCTGTTACCAATACCGGAAAAAGCACAGGTCCTGCTTGCTGCATTTGACAGCGTTATTGATGCAGGTAAAACCGTCGGAGAAATTATTGCTAACGGGATTATTCCTGCCGGTCTGGAAATGATGGACAAGCTTGCCATTTCTGCTGCCGAAGATTTTGCGCATGCCGGTTACCCCAAAGATGCTGCAGCCATTTTATTGTGTGAACTTGATGGTACAAAAGAAGAAGTTGAACAAAATATTTTTGATGTTAAACAAATTGTTCAAAACAATAATGCAAAACATATTCGCATCTCACAGGATGAATCCGAGCGTAGTCTGATATGGCAAGGACGTAAATCTGCTTTTCCAGCAGTTGGCAGACTCTCCCCCGATTACTATTGCATGGACGGCACCATTCCAAAAAGATGTTTACCTGATATTCTCGATGCAATTAATAAATTATCACAGGAATATAATCTGCCGGTTGCAAACGTATTTCATGCTGGTGATGGTAACCTGCACCCACTTATTCTTTACGATGCAAATATAAAAGGTGAGTTACAGCGCACTGAAGAGTTTGGCGCCAAAATACTTGAGCTTTGTGTTGCAATGGGCGGAACCATTACCGGTGAACATGGTGTTGGTATAGAAAAAATTGATCAAATGTGTGTGCAGTTTCAATCACTGGAGTTATCACAGTTTCATGCCATTAAAACTGCCTTTGACAAAGATAATTTATTAAACCCCGGCAAAGCCGTTCCCACTCTGCATCGCTGTGCAGAACTGGGTGCCATGCACGTACACAATGGTGAATTACCACACCCTGAACTGGATCGATTTTAATGAACAATGATATCGCCAGTATTATTCAGCAACAGGTACGCGAAGCTTACAACAGCGCTTCGCCGTTATCTATTCAGTCGAATAATACCAAAGCATTTTATGGCAATGTTACAGAAGGTACGCCTTTAATTACCAGCCAGCATCGCGGCATAATAAGTTATGAACCCACTGAACTGGTATTAACGGCACGCGCCGGAACACCACTTGATGAAATCGAGCAGTTACTGGACAAAAATAACCAACAACTTGCTTTTGAACCACCGTTTTTTAAAACTGGCGATAAAGACAACGAAGATGAAACCCGTTGTGCAACTCTCGGTGGCACGATTGCATGCGGTTTCTCTGGCCCGGCACGTGCAGATAAAGGTGCCGCGCGTGACTTTGTGCTGGGTTGCGAAATAATTAATGGTAAAGGCGAACAAATGAAGTTTGGCGGCGAAGTAATGAAAAACGTTGCCGGTTATGATGTATCGCGTTTAGTCTGTGGCAGTCTGGGAACTCTTGCTGTAGTTTTAAATGTTTCGCTAAAAGTATTACCTAAACCAGAAACCGAAACCAGTCTTGGCTTTGTGCTAAGCCAGCAACAGGCAATGCAAAAACTGCAACAGTGGAAATCACTACCTTACCCCATTACTGCCAGTTGCTATTACAATGGTACGTTAACCATACGCCTTTGCGGTAACCAACAGGCAGTGAAAGCCACATATAAAAAAATTGGTGGTGAGAAAATTCAGAACAGCACTGCCTTCTGGCAGTCTATACGTGAACAACAACACGATTTTTTTATAACGGATAAACCCATCTGGCGTATTTCTGTTAGCCCTGCGGCAAAACTAAATATTGATATGGACAAAAATACCGGCAGCCTGAGTGAATGGCACGGTGCCCTGCATTGGGTTAAAACGAATACCCCCGGCAATATTTTACGCCAACATGTAGAACAACTTGGCGGACATGCAATAGTGTTTCGTAATGCAACGGCTCAGGAACAGATATTTCACCCCCTGCCTGATACGCTGTTCAGGATACACAGGAATATCAAGCATGCCTTTGACCCGAAAAATATTTTAAACCGTAACAAGATGTACCCTTTTTAAGCCCCAAATATGCAAACGAATTTAAAAAATAACCTACTGCCTGCCGAGCTTACCCATGAAGCTGAAAAAATATTACGCAGCTGTGTGCATTGTGG
>JALTLP010000101.1 GCA_027001895.1 Chromatiales bacterium
GGCTTCGACGGACATACTGATAAAGTCCAGAAAGACCGGCAATGCACGCACAACTTCTTTTTCAAGCTTTTTACGTGTATCGTTTAACCAGATAATCGGAAAATAAAAACCAAACACCAGACCAAGCAGTGGCCAGATAATATTATGGTCCTGCAATAAATCCATTACCAGAATAGCCGCAAACATCTGGAACAATGCACTGACAATACGTACACCAATAAATTCTTCAGCATTCATCAGATAACTGACACCGGTATGTTGCAAGCGCGCGTCGAGTTTATTCAGAGTTTCAACCGGAAAATTACTTCCAATATAATAGGAAAAAATTCTAACTAAAGGCCAGCATAGCTTTAACCATACCGGTAAAGGGTCCAGATATTCCCGGTTATCTTCAGGAATAACACTGTTAAAAATATACCCGGCTATCAGTAAGGCCAGTACACTGCCCGCAACTGAAAAACCTGTAGAGTATAAAAATAATGTATCCAGCATTTATTAAACCTTTTTTATATCAATATCACACATCAATCGATGTAATTTTCTGGATTGTCATATAACCCAGAAATTCCATCACCAGAATGACGGCAAGTGTTCCCCAGCCGATTGGCGTGGTAAATAATTTAGACATGGCCTCAGGTTCTATTTGCATTAACACAACACCCAGTAGTATTGGTAAGCCGGTCATTACTTTTCCCTGTAAACGTCCCTGTGAAGTTAAGCTTTCAATTTTACCTTCCATCGATGCTTTACGTCTTAATGTATCGGCCAACGTTTCCATTACCTCTATCAGGTTGCCACCCACCTCGCGTGAAATCTTAATAGCAGAAACAACGACAATAAAATCGGGAATGGGCAGGCGTTTTTCCATATTCGATAAGCCTGTTTCCATATCGACACCAATACGTGTCTGCCGCATCAGCAACTCAAATTCCTGATTAAGTGGTTGTGGTTGTTCGGTAATTAAACTTTCAAAGGCCATCGGTAAGCTTGCCCCGGATTGTAAACTGCTTGCAATGGCAAGTAATGCCTCTGGTAATTGCTGTTCAAACTTTTTAAAACGTCGGGTACGAATTGTTTTATAAATAAACCAGGGTAAAGCCATCATGCCAAGTGCTGTTACAATAGAAATAAGCACATGGTGCAGTAACAACCATGATATAAGTGTTGCAATAAACACAGCCGCAACATTTAATATAAACAAACGCTGTGGGTCGACAAACATAAACATATCGCCAAGGTTGTTTGTGGTACTTTCACTAAATGTTGTCTGGTATTCATGCCAGAAACGGCCAAAAGATCTGACTGACAGCCAACCGAGTATTCCAGCCGAGGCAGATATTAGCAGGACAGCACTATAAAACAGTATATCTTCCATTTTATTAACCCATATTATTAAAAATACTCATATCGACATCCAGACCCCGCTTTCGCATCTGCTCGTAAAATTCCGGCACCTGCCCGGTTGCCGCAAAGTGCCCGACAATCTTGCCGTTTTCATCATAACCTTCCTGCACAAAATGAAAAATATCCTGCATCTGAATAACACCGGATTCCATGCCGGTTATTTCAGTAATGTGCGTAATTTTACGACTACCATCCGGAAAACGGTTTTGTTGTACAATAATATTTATTGCCGAAGCGATTTGTTCTCTTATTGCCTGTATTGGTAATTCCATGCCAGCCATTAACACCATGACTTCCATACGCGATAACATATCTCGTGGTGTGTTCGCATGTGCGGTTGTCAGTGAACCTTCATGGCCGGTATTCATTGCCTGCAACATATCAAGGGCTTCTGCGCCACGGCACTCACCCACTACAATTCTGTCCGGTCGCATTCGCAGGCAGTTTTTGACTAAATCTCGTATGGTTACCTGACCGGTACCTTCAATATTTGGCGGACGCGCTTCGAGTGTAACAAGATGTGGTTGCTGCAACTGTAATTCGGCGGCATCTTCAACCGTAATAACGCGTTCACCTTTGGGAATGTAATTTGATAATACGTTGAGTAATGTCGTTTTACCCGAGCCGGTACCACCAGAAATAATAACGTTTTGCTTGTTAACAACCACGGTCTTTAAAAAGGCCATCATATCGGCACTGATAGCACCAAAATTAACAATATCCTGATCGGATAATTTTTTGCTTGAAAATTTTCGGATTGTTATACAAGGGCCGCGTAATGCCAGCGGTGGGATAATCGCATTTACACGAGAGCCGTCTTTTAGGCGAGCATCCACCATCGGCGAACTTTCATCAATACGCCGCCCGAGGGGTGAGATGATTCGTTCTATTGTTGACATCACCGCATCATGGTCACTGTAGATAACATCGGTATGTGTTAGCTTGCCTTCACGCTCTACATAAATATCGTCAAAACAGTTTACCATCACTTCAGTTACGGACTCATCGGCCAGCAACTCTTCCAGCGGGCCAAGACCTATGGTTTCGTTTAAAACATCTTTTGCCAGCGTTTCACGTTTGATATGTGCAGGCAGACCTTCGTCAATACCGTCAATAATCTCGTTAATCATTTCGCTGACTTTTACACGTAACTCGTCCTCACTCCAGTTACCTATATCAGTACGTTGCAAATCCATATAACTTAAAAGTTCCTGGTGCACATACCCTCGCCACATTAACAATTCATTACGAAGAATTTTTTTAACGTCACGTAATTCCTGCGTACTGTTTATATCACTTTGTTCAAGTTTACGTCTTTTCTTATCCTGCTCATCATACTCAGATGAATCCAGTGTTAAACGGTAACTTGCAATACTAATAACATCATCACTGCTTAAAGGGCCGTAGCGCTCTGTAATTTTTTTATCATTAACAAACGTACCTGCGCCTTCGCTTTTGTCTTCAATAAACAAACCATCTTTTTGTTGTTGAATCTCGGCATGTACAGGCGCAATACTCCAGCCACGAAGCTGAACCAGATTATCCCTGTTCTTGCCAATCGCACAGTGATTAAGAACACAGCGTAAATTAGCCACTTCAACATCCTTGTCTGTTTTTACATTGATATTAAACATGGTCTTAAATCCTATTCCAGCAAATCTGAGTTTGCAGAACCTTTTCTCATCCAGTCACGCAGCTCAACAGCATCTGAAAAACGCTTGATTAACTTGTCATGTTGCGCCACAGACTCTTTATTGATTTTTGAATCTGCATCAAAGATGGTGGGTGTTACAAAAATCACCAGTTCAGTTTTCTTGTCACGTGTTTTAGTATTCCTGAACAAGGCTCCCAGTAACGGTATAGAACTTAAATATTTAACTTTGGAAACATCTTTACTTAATTCAGAATTAAGCAAACCTGAAATAACGATTGTTTCCTTGTTTCGCATACTTAAGTCTGCAGAAGCCTTACGTGTCAGAAAACCGGGTGTACCTTTCACTGCGGTTGATGGATCGGGCGCACTTAACTCGGTTTCAATTCTCGCAGTAATATTATTATCATTATCTGCAACCGGTTTTATTTTAAGTTTGATACCGTATTCTTTAAATTCTATATTAGTGCCATTCTGGCTGGATGTTTCTAATGGTATTTCACCACCGGATAAAAACTCAGCCTCACCACCACTGCGTGCGGTTAATGTGGGCGAGGCAAGTATCAATGCATCACCATTACTCACCATTAAGTTAATTCTTGAAGTCATTGCCGTGGCAATCCCGAAAAAACCAAATGTTTTACCCAGCACCTTTGATGTATCAATGATGCCATTAGGATCGGCAGGGTAAGTTGCGCTTGGTGTAGCAACCACACCCCACGCCGGACCATTGATATTTGACTGCCAGTTAATACCCACTTCTTCGAGTGCATTACTACTGAATTCGGTAATCTGTACCTTCATATGGATCATCTTGTCATGAAAACTCGCAGCCGTTGTGCGCGCCATAATGATTGTATTTGGATAATATTTTTCAATAACTTTTAACTTTTTTGCTTCTGCCGGGCCGATATCACCTTCAATCACGGTTCGCCCACCCACAGAGCGAACACTGAGTCCGGGAGAATTTTTTAATAATGACCTGATTTCACTCACTGCTGTCTTCGGATTGGACGGTGAGATTTTTATTTTTAGATCTCGTTCCCAGCCTTTTTTACCCCATATATGAATAATAGTTTCACCGGTTTTTTCAGCAAGGATAATAAGCTGGCCTCTTTTGGTTATCGATGTACTCAGTATTTTTCCATTACCAACGGCAACCCGGTCGACTTCACCAATTTTCAACACCTTAACTTCACCACGATAAAGCTTTAAATACTGGTTTTTTATAATACCCCTGTTTTTCGCAGAAACCCCCGCGGAAAAACCCGTCAGACCTATGCCCGATATAAGCAGAAATAAAATTACACGTTTCATGAGAATGTCTCTCTTATTTTTTATCTGTTAACTTACACAATTTCATATTTTTGCAATACTGTTTACTTGATTGGCACTTTCGTTACCAGTGCAACACCATCTTTACTATTACCACCAACAAGATAGTCAACTAACCACGTTGGTGTCACACTGCTGCCTCCTGATTGACCCGCTGGTGCTGAACGACCAAATTGTCTCGCAAGTTCCGGTGTAACCGATTCTTTTGAAACACGACCCAATGACTTGCCATTATTGCTCACAACAGAACCATCTTTAGCAACCTTGCCAATGACTTCACCTTTATCATTCACAACCTGGCCATTCACAACCCGGCCTATGATTTTTCCATTCTTGTCACGAACCACATCGACCTTTGAAACTATTTTTTCAGATACTGTTCCTAATGACTTACCATTATTGCCCACGACAGAACCATCATCATTAACCTTGCCGATCACTTCGCCTTTACTGTTAACAACCTGACCATTAACAACCTTGCCGATCACATTACCATCTTTATCGCGTACAACTTTTTCCGTTACAACCGGCTCCTCGGCAGCCGTTCCAATAATTTCACCGGAATTACTTACGACTGTGCCATCATTGTTGACCTTGCCAATCACCTTGCCGTTTTGATCAACCACCTTGCCATCAACTTCATGACCAATAATATTGCCGTCTTTATCACGCACCACTTTTATTTTTGATTTTGCCTTGTTTGCAGCTTCCTGATTAAGGCCTTGAGCAAAAGATAAAATTTCTGTAGGACGAACACTGGTAAAGACAAAGTCTTTATCACCACGGTTACGTAAAGACGCTGATATTCTGCCTGCTGTATTAGCTGCAAAGAGCAAGGACGTTTCTTTCGGATTAAGATCGATTGTTAATGTATTGTAACCCTGCCCCTGGTTACGGTATGAAACAGCCATGGTTGCCTGTATTTTAGGGTCCAGTCTCCGTCCTGTTGCAAGCACCTTTACATTTTGCAGCAATGGGAAAACAACATCGCCTTCACCCTGGCTACCAACCAGTTTGGCCGGTAGAGTAATATACAGATCAACATGGTTACCGGGTTCAACCATGCCATTGATTGAGGTCAACTGATCAACCGGAATAGTAACCGCTCTTCGACCCTGCTCCAGTACATCGGAAAAGTCACGACGTTGATCGCCTGTAACATGACTCCATAATAACGCCCGGCCTTGTGATAACGGTTCCAGCAAACGTCGACCTTTTACAACTTTAAATTTACTCGGTGGAACAACCTGCTGGTGTACATACATACTCGGAATTTTTCTTGCGGCAAGATTTGATTCATTTAATATCGTACCACGTGGAAGATTTCGTCTGGCAACGACAACACTTACCATCTTCTCACCGGTTTGCTGATACGCTTCTTTTAAAGCGGCCTCTCTTAGTTGTAAATATTTTACTGCCAGAAAAGCGGCAAGGATGGCAAGTCCGATTGCCATTAATAAAAGCTTTAACGGCTTGTTTGCACGAAGAACGGCTAAAAATGATTTTATTTGATTTGGCTTACTCATATCGTTTCTTCTTTTTTAAAATTAAATATTAATTAATATTACTAAAAAATTCCGGAAATTCAGTTCAAGGCGTAGTTCCATTTTCATCAGGCAACTCTGCAACCGATATTGCATACGAGTACCCTTCTGCAGAGCCTTTCATGGTATCGCGCATTAACTTCATTACATCATCCGCGGAATAAAGTGCGGCAATAATGGCTCCAACAATTACAACATATTCCACCATTGACTGGCCACGTTGTCGTTTGGTTAATTTTTTTTTCATGTTCAGTATCACTTAAACACCTTAGTTAAACCATGTTTTTTTCAATACTTCATTCACCAGCACACTACTGCCCCCATCAATAGAATGTATATTGATCGTCACTTCATCGTCTTTCTTTTTAAAAATATAAACACGCCCCTTGTTGCCAAGTTGCTGTGCCATCACCTGACGCCAGTTGTTTTGTGTATAATGCTTTTTGTAAAAGTCGGCATTATCATCAGATGACTGCCGGTTTAAGAAAAGCAGTGTTCGCCCTAATTTACCTTTATCCCTTGTTTCGATGTCATTAATTATTTTTGAGTCATGCAACATGGGAAACGAACGTAATTTTACTTTTTTATTGTCATCAAAATCTGAAATATTGAG